>NZ_BAAAPF010000011.1:0-53277 GCF_039531005.1 Streptomyces synnematoformans | reverse complement strand
CGCTGGCGCACAACCCCGCCTACCGCAACGACATGACCGTCAAGGGCTACATGCAATCCCACCACGTCGACTACTTCCTCGGCGCCGGCATGACACAACCCCCGCGGCCCGACATCACCTACCCCGGTAGGTGACGGACGAGCGAGTCACGTGTCCACGTGCGCCGGCGCCGTACGGCCCGGCCCGATCAGCGCCGCGCGCCGGCGCACGTGGACACCTTCCCCAACCCTGCCATCGGGAGGAATTGATGAAACCGCTCAGCAAGGCCTCGAAACTCGGGGCCGCCGTCGCATTGTCCATGGCGTTGGCGGTTCCGCTCTCCGCGAGCACGACCGCGGCGCAGACACCGGCGGCGCAGACAACAGCAACGCAGACACCGGCAGCAGCGCCGCCGGCAACAAGGCTCAACGATCAGGGTCCCGAAGCCAAACCGGTGCAGGAGCGCGGCTTCGATCACCTGGTCTCGGACTACCAATCACGCGACAAGGCGGACTACACGGCCGAATCCTGGGCACCCTTCGCCAAGGCGTTGACCGCCGCGGACGTTGTCGCGGACGACACGTCGGCCAGCAAGTCGGACGTGGCGGCCGCCAAGACGAAGCTGCAAACGGCCGCCTCCGAGCTGGAGCCGCTCCAGTCGTCGTTCGAGACCATCACCAACGACACCTTCTGGAACGACACCGACGGCAATCCCATCTACTCTCAGGGCGGCGGGGTCTTCAAGTTCGGCGACACCTACTACTGGTACGGCGTGCACTACCTCGGCGCCGAGTCCTACCGGGCCAATCCGACGCGGAAGTACGACGACCAGGTCAGCTTCAGGTCCATCCCGGTGTACTCGTCGCAGGACCTGGTGAACTGGAAGTTCGAAAACCGCGTCGCGACGACCTCCACCGACGCCGGCGACGGCGCCACCATGGGTGGTGCGGGCTGGATCGGGCGGCTCGGTGTCACCTACAACGAGAACACCGGCAAGTACGTGCTCGCCGTCCAGATGTGGCACCCCGGCCGGGGCGGGCACGGCGTTTTGCTGCTGCAGGGCGACTCGCCGACCGACAGCTTCGACTTCGGCCACTTCCAGACCTGGGTCGAGAACTCGCCGACGTCCGGCACCGGAGACCAGACCGTCTTCACCGACGACGACGGCACGGACTACCTGATCTTCTCCAACCGCGAAGGACGCTCGCGCGGCTTTGTGTCGAAGTTCCGGGAGTCCGACTCGCTGCGGATCGAGCCCGGCGTGGAGATCCGCCGCGGCGACGGCCGCGAGGGCAACGCCATGTTCAAGCTCGACGGCAAGTATTACCACGCGGCGTCGGACCTGCACGGCTGGAACACCTCGGTCAATTACGTCAACGAGTCGACCAGCGGCAACATCCAGGGTGACTATTCCGGCGAGTTCGTACTCGACGGCACCGAGATGGACTACAGCCACGTGACCCAGACCGGGTTCTTCGTGACGGTCAACGGCACCGAGCAGAGCACGGTGATCTACGCCGGCGACCGCTGGGCCGACTTCGCCTGGAACGGCATCGGATACAACCAGTGGGTACCGATCACCAAGACCGGCTCACGGCCGGAGTTCCACTCCATGAGCCAGTGGCAGTTCAACGCCACGACCGGAGAATGGCGCGCCGGGCCGGCGAACAACTACATCCTCAACCCGGACATCCAGGCCGACCGCATCATCGTCTCCAACGTACGGGGATGGCAGCGGACCGGCGGCTGGTCGACAAACGTCGAGGGCGGCGCGAACGGGTCCCGCTTCGCACTCCAGGTCGGTGACAGCGGCGGCGTCGAGCAGCGCATCGAGTCCGTGCCCAGCGGCGAGTACACCCTGTCCCTGCACGCTCGGGGCAGCTCCGGGCAGGTCGTGGTCACCGGCGCCAACGGCAGTCAACGCACCCTGAGCGTCCCGTCGTCCGGCGGCTGGACCCAGCGCGAGCTGACCGGCATCGAGCTGCCCAGCGGGGCCGCCACCGTCACCGTCCGGGCGTCGGGTTCCGGCGGCTTCACCGTCGACCAACTCTCCCTCGTCAAGACCGACGACGGCCCGCCGCCGGAGCCGCCGGGGCCGCGTTACGAGGCAGAGTCCGCAGCGGCGGAGTGCCAGGGCACGATCGACTCGGACCACGCCGGCTTCTCCGGCACCGGGTTCTGCAACGGTGACCAGGCCGCGGGTGCCTACGCACAGTTCACGGTGACCCCGGAGGCAGACGCCGGTACGGCCACGGTGGAGGTCCGCTTCGCCAACGGCGCCAGCGACGGAAACGCCCGGCCGGCGAACCTGGTCGTCAACGGGACCACGGTGGACACCGTCTCGTTCGAATCCACCGGTGCCTGGTCCACCTGGGCCACCAAAACCCTCACCGTGTCACTCGACGAGGGCGACAACACCATCCGGCTCGACCCCACCACAGCAGCAGGGCTGCCCAACGTCGACTACCTGGAAGTCGGCACCACCACCTGACACCTCCACGGCGCTTCCGGGCAGCAGCACGCGCTGCTGCCCGGTCAGGGTCCGTCACACGAACGGACGTTCAGTGTAAGTGCTCACACTCTCATCGACCCTCACTGATGAGGAGGCCGAAAATGCGCTTGACGAGATCACGACTGGTGATCCACAAGGCAGTGACTGCGGCCATCGCGCTCGCGGCAGGACTGCTGGTCCACATCCCCGCCAGCGCGGCGCAAGAGTCCGAGCCGTACGCGGGGTACCTGTTCACCTACTTCACCGGTGAGGGTTCGAGCAACGGCGAGCAGATCTACTTCGCGCTGAGCCGAGGCAACGATCCCCTGCACTGGCGCGAACTCAACGGCGGCAACCCGGTGCTCACCTCCGGGGTCGGCGAACGGGGGATGCGTGACCCGTTCATCATCCGGTCCGCGGACGGCTCCAAATTCTATCAAATCGCCACTGATCTGCGGATTTACGGCAACGGGGACTGGAATCGGGCCCAGCGGCACGGGAGCAAGTCCATCGTGGTCTCCGAGTCGGACGACCTGGTGAACTGGAGCACGCCGCGGCTGGAGCGCGTCTCGCCGGACACCGCCGGCAACACCTGGGCGCCCGAAGCGTTCTACGACGAGTCGCTCGGCGCGTACGTGGTGTTCTGGGCGTCCAAGATCTACGCCGCCGACGACCCGGACCACACCGGAAGCTCGTACAACCGGATGATGTATGCCACCACCCAGGACTTCCGGACGTTCAGCCCGGCAAGGGAGTGGTACAACCCGGGCTACTCGGTGATCGATTCCACGGTGCTTGAGCACGACGGCACGTACTACCGATACACCAAGGACGAGCGGGACGGCGCCACGTGCGGCAAGTACATCACCTCGCACACCTCGACCTCGCTGACCAGCACCGACTGGCGGCTGCAGGCCGAGTGCATCGGGCGGGGGACGATCAACCAGGGCGAGGGCCCGCTGGTGTTCAAGTCCAACACCGAGGACCGCTGGTACCAGTTCATCGACGAGTACGGCGGCCGCGGGTACGTACCGTTCGAAACCACCGACCTCGCCGGCGGCCGGTGGACCGAGTCCTCCTCGTATGACCTGCCGTCCTCACCGCGCCACGGCACGGTGGTGCCGGTCACGGCGGCCGAATACGACCGGCTGGAGCAGACGTACGCCGGCGGCGGTGGCGACGCGGTCACCCTCGCCGCCCGGCATAGCGGGAAATGCGCCGACGTGGCGAGCAGCTCGACCGCGGACGGTGCCACGTTGCAGCAGTGGTCCTGCCATGACGGGACGAACCAGCAGTGGACGCCGCGGGATCTGGGCAACGGCTATGTGCAGCTGGTGGCGCAGCATTCGGGGAAGTGCCTGGATGTGGCCTCCAGCTCGACCGCGGACGGTGCCACGTTGCAGCAGTGGTCCTGCCATGACGGGACGAACCAGCAGTGGCAGCTGCGCGACGCCGGTGACGGATACGTGTCGCTGGTCGCCCGGCACAGCGGAAAGTGCGTGGACGTCTCCAGCAGTTCCAGCGCCGACGGAGCCCGGTTGCTCCAGTGGTCCTGCCACGGCGGCACCAACCAGCAGTGGCGACGGAGTGCGGCATGAACCCCGCACGGAGAGGACATCGGATGAGCAGGCCCCTCAAGGCCGCGCTGACCGCAGCCCTCGGCCTGGTGCTGTCCGCGCCGCTCAGCGGGCAGGCGCATGCGGACGAGCCGACTTCCCTCGCCGCCCTGCACAGCGGGAAATGCGTTGCGGTGGTCGGCGGCTCGACCAGCGACGGCGCGGAGACCGGCCAGTGGCCCTGCGACGGCGGCACGAACCAGATGTGGGACCTGCGGGAGGTGGGCAACGGCCACGTGCAGGTGGTCGCGCAGCACTCCGGCAAGTGCCTGGACGTGGAGGGCAGCTCGACCGCCGACGGCGCCAGGGTGCTGCAGTGGTCCTGCCATGACGGGACGAACCAGCAGTGGCAGCTGCGCGACGCCGGTGACGGACACGTGTCGGTGGTGGCCCGGCACAGCGGGAAGTGCCTGGACGTGTCCGGCGTTTCGAGCGAGGACGGAGCCCGCACACAGCAATGGTCCTGCCACGGCGGCACCAACCAGATGTTCGGGTTCGACCACGACGGTGAGGGCGGCAACAACAACCCGGCGCTGCCTGGTCTGTACGCCGACCCCAACGTCGCCTTCTTCGACGACCGGTTCTGGATCTACCCGACCACGGACGGGTTCGACGGCTGGAGCGGCACGCAGTTCAAGGCCTTCTCCTCCCCGGACCTGGTCAACTGGACCGACCACGGGGTGATCCTCGACCTCGGCGAGGACGTCTCCTGGGCGGACCGCAACGCCTGGGCGCCGGCCATCGCGGAACGCGACGGCAAGTACTACTTCTACTTCAGCGGCGGCAAGGCCAGCGGTGACACCCGCAAGAACCTGGGCGTCGCGGTCGCCGACTCACCGGCGGGCCCGTTCCGGGACGCGCTGGGGCGACCCCTGGTCTCGGCGGGATCCTTCGGCGGGCAGATGATCGACCCCGCGGTGTTCACCGACGACGACGGGCAGCCCTACCTCTACTGGGGCCAGGGATATGCGCACCAGGTTCCGTTGAACGCGGACATGGTCTCCTTCGACCGGGCAAAGGTGGAGACGTACCAGCCGAGCGGCTACAACGAAGCCGCCTTCGTGTTCAAGCGCGAGGGGCGCTACTACTTCCTGTGGTCAGAGAACGACACCCGCAGCGAGAACTACCAGGTCGCCTACGCGACGGGGCCATCGCCGACGGGCCCGTGGAGCCGCAAACAGGTCATTCTGCGCAAGGACCTCTCGCTCGGGATCAAGGGCACCGGCCACTGCTCCGTGGTCCAGGCACCGGGGCGGGACGAGTGGTACATCGCGTACCACCGGTTCGCCATCCCGAACGGTGATGGCACACACCGGGAGACCGCGATCGACCGGCTCACGTTCAACGCCGATGGCACCATCAAGCCGGTGACACCGACGTTGCAGGGTATCGACCCGGTGCGTCCCTGATACCTGAGAGCGTCAAACCTCATGGGGCGGAATACGACACAAAAAGAGCTGCTGGCCTGCATTCCCCGCAGGTCAGCAGTTTGTTCCGAAGTGCCCCCGGCGGGGGACCCAGAACATGGGAACAGGGAGAACCGCTGGTCGGGGGTGGGCGACTGGTGATTCAGATGATCACCCGACTAAACCGGTAGATAGGTGATGCTCAACCGTACGTCCGCCCCTGGTGGCGCGCTAAGCGGGTGGGAACGGCTGTGACCAGCGGGTTGATGGCCCTTCGCCTACCGCGTGCCCGCTTTCGACGTTTTGGCAGGGCTTCATCAAGATGGAGGTCACCTCCCGCGGCGACCTCGTCACCGCCGATTCTGTCGGCGACCCGCGGGCAAGTAATACGCGATGGGGGTCGGCGATGTGGCGGAGTTTCGCTTCAACGTATAGGCCACGCGATGCCGTGGTTCCGGCGAATTAGCAAACCACCAGGTCAGCGGGGGTGGTCTGAATCCGGGCCGCCCCCGTTGGCGTACCGTGGCTGGATTTTGGCTGGAGAGCGCTCAACGGCGAGTCAGCGCACGGGGCGCGGGCGGACGGCGTGTACGCCCGCGCCGGCCGAGCAATCGGGGGAACGCACCCCGGGGACCCGGCGTGTGTGAACGGCACCGTCGCCGCCCCCGTGGGCCGCTGGGCGGAGCCGCCCGGGTCTGGAGCCGGTGCCTGCCAAGGTCGCGGGGGTGCGGTCGAAGGCGCGGCGGCTGGTGGAGCAGGGCTGGGCGGTGCCGTTGGAACCGGGGGTGTTCAGAAGTCGACCGGAACGGCTCGCCACTTGATGCCGTTGTCCGCGACGTAGCGGATCGCATCGACCATCTGCCGGTCACAGTAGCCCTCCGGCTACCCGCCTCGCCCGGACAGCCGGGCCGGCAACGGCAGCAGCGGGCGGACGGCCTCCCACTCCGCGTCCTGGCGCGGATGGCGGCGAGGAAGGAGTGCGCGAGCATCGCGAGGGTCAGCCAGCGCAGCCAGGGGGTGTAGCGGCGGACCTGGTGTTCGTCCCAGTCCCGCGGTCGCCTGGTGGAGCTTCGGGGCATACCAGCGCCCCGGTGCCGATGGCTGTGGCGGTGACCATGGAGGAGTCGCCGGTCGCGTAGACGACGGTGCCGCGGCCCCCGGGAGAGCTTTCCCGGGGGCCGCCTCTTTCTGTCAGGCCAGGGGCAGTTCCGCCATGGCGTCCGCCAACTGCCCGGCAGTGTTCCCGGCGGCCCATAGGTGCCCGTCCGGGCGTATCAGCGCGGCGGCCGTGGGCCAGGGCAGCTCGGTCTCGTACAACCGGAGGTCCGCGCTCGTGGCCAGGTCCTTCAACGCCGGGCTGGCTTCCGGGGCCAGCAGCACCGGGCGGCCCGCGCGCAGCAGGTGGAGCTGCTCGCGGGTGGTGGCGGGGAGGCGCCGGCCTGCCAGGGGATGGGTGCCCGGATAGCGCACGTCCAGCGCGGTCACCGTGTGGGCCAGTGCGGTCGCCACGTCGGGATGGGTGCGCAGCAGATCCGCCATGAACCGACGCAGGGACAGGCCCTCCTCGCTGGTGGCGGTGATCAGGGCGGTCTGGGCCTTGGTGTGTTCGCCCAGGGCCACGCCGACGGGGTGGCGTTCCGGGTGGTAGGTGTCCAGCAGGGCCGCGTCCGCCCGGCCCTGCTGGACCGCGGCCAGTTTCCAGCCCAGGTTCATCGCGTCCTGCAGGCCCACGTTCAGTCCGATGCCACCCGCCGGGAAGTGCATGTGCGCGGCGTCGCCCGCCAGAAACACCCGGCCCTTCCGGTACTCCGCCGCGAGCCGGGTGGCGTTGCCGAAACGGGACAGCCACACCGGGGAGTGCAGGCCGAAGTCCGTGCCCGCGATCCGTTGCGCCGTCTCCCGCAGGGACTCCAGGGTTGGGGTGGGAGCTGACGGGGCGTACCCGGTGACGCGGTAGTGCCCGCCGGGGATCGGGGCCACGATCAGCGCGCCGTGTTCGTTGTGCCAGGAGCCCGGCTGCTCTGGCGGGTCGGCCAGCTCGACGTCGCCGAGGAAGCCGAAGACGGTCGAGTCGGTGCCGGGGAAGTCGATGCCCGCCGCCTGGCGCACGGTGCTGCCCGCGCCGTCCGCCCCGACCACGTGGTCCGCGGTGATCTCGTACTCGCCGTCCGGCCCGCTGACCCGCAGCGTCACGCCCTGTTCGCCCTGGCTCAGCCCGGACACCTGGTGCCCGCGCCGGATCACCACCCCGAGGGCCAGGGCGTGCTGTTCGAGCAGTTCCTCGGTGCGCAGTTGCGGGTGCGCGAGCATGAACGGGAACGGCGTGGCCAGCTCTCGGAAGTCCAGGCGAACAGGCAGCATGCCGAAGTGCCCGTCCGGCACGGGCAGACCGCCGTCGAGGAAGGCCTGTTCCTGCCCGCGCATCGCCAGTACCTCGATCGTGCGCGGGTGGATGGCCAGCGCCTTCGAGTGCGGGCTGCGCTGCTCGGCCCGTTCCAGGACCAGCGGTCGCCCGCCGCCCAGGGCCAGTTCCGCCGCCGTCCACAGCCCGACCGGGCCCGCGCCGACCACGATGGTGTCGTGTGCATTCACAAAGATCACTCTCCATTGAATCGAGGTGTGACGCGTGCGGTGATTCCGGCCGCGCTGAGGTGGGGTACGGGTGCGGCGCCGAGGTCGCGGTGACCGACCTTGCGCTCCCGGCCTTCGCGGAAGGACCGGGCGGCCTGGCGGGAGACCGAGGCCTCACCGAGCGCGGGTGAGCCGATGTGAAGCAGGCAGGACATGGAGGGGTTCCTTCAGAGTGGTTTGAGAGCGCGCTCCGGTGACCAGGGAGAGGGCCGGAGTCGTGGATTGGTGCGTGGTCGCCCCGCGGGCGTTACATACTGGTAGTGCGGTTGCACCCGGATGAGAGGGAATCGGGATGGCGTCAGCGCGACAGATCAGTGGTCCGTGTCAGGCATGGCCGGAGGACAGCGCCTTCATCCGTGAGGTGCTCGACCGCGTCGGCGACAAGTGGACGGTGTTGACCATCAGCACCCTGAGCGCCGGCTCATTGCGCTACTCCGACTTGCAGGCGAGCATCCCGGGGATCTCCCAGCGGATGCTGACCCAGACGCTCAAGCATCTCGAACGCGACGGCCTGCTCACCCGGACCGCGTACGCCGAGGTCCCGCCGCGAGTGGAGTACGAGCTGACGGACCTGGGCCGGTCGCTGATCGACGCGGTGATGGCGATGGCCGATTGGGCCGCCACCCACCACGGCGAGATCGCCGGCAACCGGGCCGCAAGCGAGCTGACCGGAGTCGGCCGAGCCAAGGCCGCGGTCAGCGCGTCGGCAGGCTGAGGTGCCGGTGGCACTCATCGGTCCGCAGCGTTGGGTACATCGAGCACGTCGCCCGCGGCACCTCGTTGTCCGCCTCGGCGCTCGCCGCCTCGTCGGCGGTGTCGATGTGGCACACCCCGGTGTGGGGATCGCACCACCCGCCGACGGGAGCCGCCACGATCTGAAGCCCGTCCTTCGCCTTGCTCATGACACACGCTCACTCGGCACGGGCCCGGCCGCCTGCTCCAGCAACCGGGCATAGACGGCGACCTTCTGCGCGCCGGGGGCGGCGACCCGGCGGTCGAGGACGACGAACGGAACGCCGGTCGCGCCCAACTCCACACCCGCGCGGCGGTCGGCGCGCACACGGTCGGCGTACTCGTTGCTCGTGAGGATCTCGCGGCCCGTCCAGCCCGACCGACTCCGCGACGCCTGCCAGCGCGTCCGCGTCGTAGGGGTTGAGGGTGCCCGCGAAGAAGCCGTCCTGGGCATCGGAGAAGAACTCGAACCCGCGGCCCTGATCGTTGGCGTACTGCACCACGCGGTGCAAGCCGAACGTGTTGGCGTTCAGGCGGTCCAGAGAGTACTCGAGCCCCTCCTTGCGGGCCATGGCTTGCATCTGGCGCTCCGCCTGGAGGACGTGGGCGGCGGTGCCGCCGTGGGTCCGGATGAAGCTCTCCTCGTTCTTCTCCAGCTCCTGCGGCGCCTCCGGGTCTAGCTCGAAGGATCGCATCATGATCTTGAACCGATCCGCATCCGGGCGCTGTGAGATCGCGGCCTGGAGCCGGTGCTTTCCGACGTAGCACCAAGGGCAGCCCAGGTCAGCCCACACCTCGATGACGACCTGCGACCCCGTGGATCGTGTCGATTGCTCAACCATCTTCCTCACCTCACTAGCAGTGCGTAACCTCATCATGAGTGAGTATGAGAGGGCCTGCAAAAGGCACTTTCACGTGCGTGGGCAACGCCCGCGCGATGCGGCCGTGGAGGGGTGCTGCTGAACGCCGGGAAGAGGTGACGTGATGAGGCGGGATCATCGACAATGAGTGACATGGCCCGCCACTCTCGACGTGTCGCCCTCCTCAGCCGATGCCGGAAGCTGCCGCACAGTTCGGCATGTCGTCAAAGGTCCCACGGGCGGCGGCGCGTTCGCGTAGGCGGAAGCCGCCCATCCGTTCGTCCCGCGTCCACAGGAAGTCGCCCGGGTTCGCCGGGGTGGACCGACATGGGATACGTGGGCGGCCCGGCATCCCGGTGTGTCGGCCGGCGCCGATGAGCGGAACGACGCTCCGAGGCCGGCGGGCCGAATGTGAGGTCGTCGACCGGTTGCTGGGCCGGGCGCGCGACGGTCGCAGCGGCGTGCTGGTGGTGCGCGGCGAGGCCGGCATCGGTAAGACGGTGTTGCTGGAGTACGCCGGCGTCACCGCGCGCGGGTTCCGGGTGGAGCACGCGGTCGGCGTGGAGTCCGAGATCGGATTCGCGTTCGCCGGGTTGCACCAGATGTGCGCGCCACTGCTGGGCCGGCTCGACGCGCTGCCCGAACCGCAGCGAGTCGCCCTGGACGTGGCGCTGGGGCGACGTACCGGTGCCCCGCCGGCCCCTTTCCTGGTCGGACTGGCTACGCTCAGCCTGCTGGCAGAGGTCGCGGAGGACCAGCCTCTGCTCTACCTGGTGGATGATGCGCAGTGGCTGGACGCTGCCTCCGCGCAGACGCTGGCGTTCGCGGCGCGGCGCCTGCACGCGGAGCGTTTGGCGTTGTTTTTCGCGATGCGTGATCCCGGCCCCGAGTCGGGTGAGGCTGAGACGTTCGCCGGGCTGCCGCAGCTGCGCCTGGACGGACTCGGCGAGACGGACGCGCGGGCGATGCTGGCCACGGCCGTCCACGCCCCGCTGGATGAGGGCGTGCGCGACCGGATCGTCGCCGAGGCACGGGGGAACCCACTGGCGCTGCTGGAGCTGCCTCGAAGCGTGGAGTCGGCAGAGCTGAGCGGGTTCGGGCAACCGATCGCGCAAAGCGTGCCGAACAGACTCGCGGAGAGCTTCCGGCGCCGGGCCGGCAGTCTGCCCAGAGACACGCAGATGCTGCTGCTCGTCGCGGCGGCGGAGCCGCTCGGCGACCCGACGCTGTTATGGCGCGCTGCCACGCAGCTCGGCATCGGTGCCGAGGCTGCGGCACCGGCGGAAGCGGCGGGGCTGCTGGAGATCGGCACCAGGGTGCGATTCTGGCATCCGTTGGTGCGCTCGGCGATCTACTGGGCCGCTGGACTGGCTGAGCGCCGCCGCGCGCACTGGGCGTTGGGCGCGGGGACCGATGCACAAGCCGACCCCGATCGCCGTGCCTGGCACCGCGCGCAGGCCATGCTCCGGCCCGACGAGACGGTCGCCGCGGAGTTGGAACGCTCAGCCGACCGGGCCCGGGTCCGGGGCGGGCTGGCCGCCGCGGCCGCGTTCCTGGAACGAGCGAGCGCGCTGACCCCCGCGCCCGCAGAGCGGGCGCGCCGGGCGCTGGACGCCGCGTACGCCACACACCACGCCGGGGCGCCCGACGCCGCCCTGGAACTGGCGACAGTCGCGGCGGCCGGACCGCTGGACGCCATGCAGCGTGCCCGGGTGGAGTTACTGCGCGCCCAGGTGGCGTTCCACACCACCCGCGGCAACCAAGTGCCGGGGATGCTGCTGGACGCCGCCAGGACGCTCGCCCCGCTTGATGCCGCGCTGGCCCGCGAGACCCGCCTGCAGGCGCTTGAGGCGTCCATGCTCGCCGGTCCGCTCGGCCGCGACCGCGGTGTGCTGGAGGTGGCCGAGGCCATCCGGGCAGCGCCCGCACCGCCCACACCACCGGGGCCGGTCGACCTCCTGCTCGACGGGCTGATGACCAGGTTCACACACGGATACGAGGCGAGCGTGCCCGGCCTGCGCCGGGCGCTGGAAGCCCTCGGCCGCCCGGGGCACGGTTCCCGCACGGTGGCGGTGGACGACGGCGACAACCGCCGCTGGCTGTGGCTGGCCTGCCGTGTCGCGACGACACTGTGGGACGACGAGCGACTGTACACACTGTCCGGCCGCAACGTCCGGCTCGCCCGCGAAACCGGCGCGCTGGCCACGCTCCCCACCGCGCTCAACCACCACGCCGCCGTGCTCGTGCTCACCGGCGAGCCCGCGCACGCCGCTGAGCTGGCAGCCGAGTCCGCGGCGATCACGCGGGCGACCGGCGGTGCGCCGGCTCCCAACACCGGGCTCCTGCTGGCCGCCTGGAGCGGTGGGCGGGCCGAGGTCTCCGAGCTGTATGCGGCCAGCGTCCAGGACGCGACCGAGCGGGGCGACGGCACCGTCGTCACCTTCGCCCTGTACGCGCTGGCGGTGCTGCACAACGGCCTGGGCAGCTACGACGCCGCGTTGAGCGCCGCGGAGCGGGTGTGTGAGTACGACGAGGTGGTGTACAGCAGCTACGCCCTGCCGGAGCTCGTCGAGGCGGCTGTGCGCAGCGGCCATCCAGCCCGCGCGGCCACCGCGCTGGAGCTGCTCAACTCACGGGCTCGCGCCAGCGGTACCCACTGGGCGCTCGGGGTGGAGGCGCGGTCGCGGGCGTTGATCAGCACCGGGACGGCCGCCGAGAAGCTCTACCTGGAGGCGATCGAGCGGCTCGGCCGCTGCCGGATGGCCGCCTACCTCGCTCGCACCCACCTGGTCTACGGGGAATGGTTACGCCGCCAACGCCGCCGCCGGGACGCGCGTGAGCAGCTGCGCACCGCGCACGAGCTGCTGTCGGGCATGGGCATGAAGGCGTACGCGGCACGCGCCGCCCGCGAACTGCGCGCCGCCGGCGAGCAGCCCCGCAAGCCGACCGCCCGGCCGACCGATGCGCTCACCGCCCACGAGCTGCACATCGCCCGGCTGGTGGCCACCGGGGCCACCTCCAGGGAGGTCGGCGCACAGCTGTTCCTGAGCCCGCGCACCATCGACGCACATCTGCGCAGCATCTTCCGCAAGCTCGACATCACCTCCCGCCGCCAACTCCGGAACCTGTCGCTCCCCTGACCCCCGACCGCCAGGCGCCACGCCGGGGCGCCCGGGAGACATAGGCGACTATCGCCGATGCGACCGCCGCGCGGCAGCGGCAAGGATGGACACGCGTCCGGAGCAACCCGCTCCGGACAACGCGCGGACGAGACGTTGACGTAGATGTGCCGCATCACGCCACAGCGTCTCTACCGCGCCCACGACAACTGACGTGCACTCATGAGTGAGACTCCGCAACGGGGTCCCGGACTGGGTGCGACGTTCGACCTAGGGAGAGCTACGATGCGCCACACGTTCAAGCGGAGTTTGACGGTCGCGTTAGCGACGCTCACCGCCTCAGTCGTCAGTGTGGGACTGTCCACCACCGGCGCGAATGCCGCCACCGACCAGACCCAGCGCGCCGACAACTGTGTCGTCAACGTCGATTCGGGCAGCAAGCAGTGCTTCGGCACCTTCCGCGAGGCCATTGCGGCCACCACGGACGGAAAGATCACCAACGCGCCGCTGTCCGCCAAGCACATCGACCAGAAGCTGACCGACCGTCTCAGCGCCGCATCCCACACCACAGGGGCGCAGGCCGTGCAGCTGGGCGTCGTCTTCAGGGACTCGAACTACGGGGGCAGTGCCCAGGTCTTCGAGGCGTCCAGCGGGTGCCAGAGCGGAAACGGCCGGGACTTCCAGATCGACCTGTCCGGCAGCTGGAACAACGCCGTCAGCTCGCTCACCACGCTCTCGTGCTGGCTGGAGCTGTGGGACGCCCCCGGGACGGCTGGCTTCCACCAGGAGTACCAGCAATCCACTTCGTATGTCGGGGACGCCATGAACGACCGGGCCTCCTCGATCGCCTTCCTGTAGACCACCGCACGGTGCCCACCCCGCGAACCGCGGGGTGGGCCGGGGTGTCGCGGAAGACGAGCCTGGCGCCGCCGGGCTCCTCGTCGAGCCGGACGAAGCGGGCCTCCGCTCCGCGGAGGCGATCCTCGTCTTATGCCGATACGGGCAGGGCGGGGAGCGTGCCAACCCTGCCGAACGATCATGCAGAATGCCCTGGGGCCGGGCGGCCTGGCGTAGGGGTGCAGGGTGGGCACTCGCCGGGCAATGGATCCGGCGTGAATAGGGTCAAGAACCCGCCGGTTCCGGCGGCTGGATACTCGCTGGATCCAGTCCGGCCCTCCGGCGTTTCCGCAGGCCAAAACCGTGCGCCCGGCGTTCCGGTTCTATGAGGTTTTCTCAGCCGAGTTCATCGCCATGAGGTGTTGAGGACGAGGGCTGCTTTGGCGATGGTGCCGATGCGGCTGGGGCTGATCGTGACGTGTTGGAGTGCGCGCCAGCGTTGTTTGAGTTCGGCCGCGGCACGTTCGCCCAGGGATCGGATACCGCGCAGGAGCTTGTTGTGAGCGGCGATGAACTGCATGTTCCCGGCGAAGTGCTTGGCCTTGCCGGAGTACCACAGGTCGTTGCCTCGCTCGGTGGCCCCGGCCACGCGGTCGCAGGAGATGAGGGTGCCGTCCAAGACCACGTGGGTCATGCCCTTCTCCCGGCAGCGGGCCAGGACCTCGTGCAGGTCCGGGGCCCGCGCGGCCAGCAGGTCGATGCCTTCGTGGAGGTAGCGGTAGCCGGTGGCCTGCGATATTCCCGCTTCGCGGGCCAGGCAGTGCACGCATCCGGCCTCGCGGAACCAGCGCAGCACGAGCACGGCTTGGCGAAATGGCCCCAGCGCCCGGCTCCCGCGCGGGGTGCCGATCCGCCGGCGGTGCGCGGCCAGCAGCCGGGCAAGGAACTCCACCACCGGGCGGGGGACATCGAGGCTGACTGCTCACGTGCCCGGCATGGAACGAACGTTTCGAGCGCTGCAGCGCCCCGGCACACCGAGCTCAGACCTTGACGACGGTGACGCGCGCTCTGCACGGGATGGCGAGGTTCCTCGGGATCGGAGGTGAGGACTGTGGCCGGGCCTGGGGCAGCGAGGGCGGTGGCGTGGCGGGTGGTCGGCTCGGTGGGGTGTCCCAGGGTGCGGCGGCGGGAGGGGCGACGGTCTCGTTGGCGGGACCCGCCGGCCAGCAGCCGGCGGACACCCGCGGAACGGCTTTCTCTGGGGGGTACCCCAGCCTCCACCCCAGGTTCGGTACCGGAGCCTCCGTCCGTGCGTGGGCGCGCCTTTACGGTGAGGCTGAGCTCAGTGCCGAGCGCCAGGTTGGAGCAGTGCACGTGATCACTATTCCGCAGGAAAAGTCCCTGATGGGTGTGGCCGTCGACGACATGGACGTCCTCGGCGCACCGGACGCGGACCTCGCGTCGCTGAAGCAGCTCGTCTACACCCACAAGATCGTAGTGCTGAAGAACCAGAAGCTGGACCCGGCCGAATTCGTGGCGCTGGGCAGACGTCTCGGCGAGGTGGAGACGTACTACCAGCCGATGTACCACCACCCCGAGCATCGGGAGATTTTCGTCTCCTCCAACGTGAAGAAGGAGGGGGAGCAGGTCGGCGTCCCTCAGACGGGGAAGTTCTGGCACCACGACTATTCCTTCATGCCGCGCCCGTTCGGCCTGACCCTGATCTATCCCCAGGTCATTCCGCGCGGCGAGCGCGGTACGCTCTTCATCGACCTGGAGGCGGCGTACGAGCAACTGCCCGAGAAGCTGAAGAACGAGATCGAGGGCACCCGCGTCCTGAACAGCGTGCGGCGGTATTTCAAGATACGGCCGACCGACGTCTACCGCCCGATATCCGAGATCATCGCGGAGATCGAGGAAACGACCCCGGCGATCGCCCACCCCACCGTCTTTCCCCACCCGGTCACCGGCCGGCCGGTGCTCTACATCAGCGAGGCGGTCAGCTTCCAACTGGTGGACGGCGAAGGTAAAGCGCTGCGCGACGGGCTGCTGGAGGATCTCTTCACGGCCGTCGGCCAGTCCGACACCACCTTCACCCACCCCGCCATCCACCTGCAGCGGTTCGACGAGGGCGACCTGCTGATCTGGGACAACCGCAGCCTGGTGCACCGAGCCCTGCACACGGTCAATCCCGAACCCACCGTGTCCTTCCGGGTGACCGTCCACGACGAGTACGAGTTCTACCCCGGCATCGGGCAGCCGTGAGGTTCGGCGACGACGAGGCACTGCTGGAACGCGTGCTTCGGGTCTACAAGCCGCATTGCCGGTACCTGGGTTCGGCCACGGTGACGGTCAAGGGGGATCCGGCGGACGAGGGCGGGCAGGTCCGCGTACGCGGCCGGTTCCACATCCCCGAATCGTGCTACATCGATGACACCGGGCACTTCAACGCTGTCGAGTTCAACATCTGCTACAACCAGATGATTTATCTCCTCATCGCGAAGTCGGTCGACGGGCGGCTGATGCGCTCCTTCGACGGCTGGTCCATGGACGACTTCTGGGCGCGGCAGCTGGAAGACATGTTCATCGCCGACTTCCACAGCTCCTTCCGCCGGCCTATGCGCGGTCGCCGTTTCTGGGGAGAACTCGACGTCGTCGAGGCGTTCCAGGGCGACTGGGGAAACGGGCCGTTCCTGTTTCTCCGCACGACGTGCCGATTCGGCGAGACGGAGGAGGCCGCCGCGCACGGCAAGGTGCTGGTCGCCGTGAAGGCCGCCGCCGGCGCCGCGGGCTTCTCCGCCCCGGCGCCGTAGACCGACCAGACCCTGACCACGGATGACACGGGAGTACGGAGTCATGTCCACACCCCATGGGGAGCCCATCGCCGTCGTCGGTATCGGACTGCGGTTTCCGGGCGGCAACACCACCCCCGACGGATTCGCCGACTTTCTCCGCGACGGGCGCTCCGGTCTGCGGCCCCTCCCCACCGACCGGTGGGACCCGGTGGACGCGGGTCAGGACGACCCCGAGGAACGGGGCGTCATCCGGTGCGCGCAGGGCGGGTTCATCGACAAGGTCGACCACTTCGACGCGAAGTTCTTCCACATCTCGCCGAAGGAGGCCGACTACATCGACCCCCAGCACCGGGTCGCGCTGGAGGTCGCCTGGGAGGCGCTGGAGGACGCGGGCATCGACCCGACCCCGCTGCGGCACGGCACCGGCGGCGTCTACATGGCCGTCAGCAACGTCGACTACGTCGGGGAGATGTCCGCGTACCCCCTGGACGAGCTGAACACCTACATGGCCACCGGAGGGACGTTCAGCGCGCTCTCCGGCCGGCTCTCCTACTTCCTCGGCTGGCGCGGGCCCTGCGTGACGGTGGACACCGCCTGTTCCGCCTCCCTGGTCACGGTGCACCTCGCCGCGCAGGGCCTGCGCGCCGGCGAGACCGACCTCGCGCTGTGCGGCGGGGTCAACACCATCCACAGCCCGCGCCCCTACGCCATGGCCGCCAACGGGAACATGCTGGCCCCCGACGGCGTGTGCAAGACCTTCGACGAGGCCGCCGACGGCTACAGCCGCAGCGAGGGCTGCGGCGTCATCGTGCTCAAACGGCTCCGCGACGCCCAGCGCGACGGCGACCGGATCTACGCCCTCGTCCGCGGTTCCGCCATCGGTCAGGACGGCGAGAGCAGTTCCCTCATGGTGCCCAACGGCACCGCCCAGGAGCGGCTGATCCGCGCGGCCCTCGCCGGCGCCGGGCTGGCGCCGGGCGATGTCTCGTACGTCGAGGCCCACGGCACGGGCACGCCGCTCGGCGACCCGATCGAAATGGGCGCCATCGGCGCCGTGTTCGGCGCTTCGCGCACCCGCGAGGACCCGTTGGCGGTCGCGTCGCTCAAGACGAACATCGGGCACATGGAGTCGGCCGCGGGGATCGGCGGCGTCATCAAGACCGTCCTGCAGCTACGGGAGGGTGCGCTCTACCCGCACCTGAACCTCGACACGCCTTCCCGGCGCATCCCCTGGGACGACCTCCCGGTCACCGTCCCCACCGAGCGGCGCCCGTGGACCGCCGACACCCGGCGGGCCGTGGTCAGTTCGTTCGGCCTGACGGGCATCATCGGCTCGGTCGTACTCGAAGAAGCGCCCGCGGAGACCGGGGCCCCGCCGGCGGACCCCGCCCCGCCCGGCGAGGCGCACGTCCTCACCCTCTCCGCGCGCAGCGCCGGGGCGCTGCGCGGGCAGGTCCAGCGCTGTCAGCGACTGCTGCGCGACCGCCCCGAGACCGACGTGGCGGACCTGTGCCACGCCGCCGCCACCACCCGGGCCCACTTCGACCTGCGCACCGCGGGAGTCGTCCGCGACCAGGACGACGTCGCCCGGTTCCTCGACAACGCTCTGACCCGCTCCACCCGGCCGAGCCGGGCGGCCGCATCCCCCTCGGTGGCGTTCCTCTTCTCCGGCGGCGGCACCCAGTACGTGGGGATGGGGCGGCCGTTGTACGAGCGCTTCGACGCCTTCCGCGCGCACCTGGACTCCTGCGACCGGTTGTTCACGCCGCACCTCGGCCGGTCGATCCGGGACATGGTGCTCGGCGACGCGGACGACGCCGAGCTGATCCACCAGATCCGGTACATGCAGCCCGCGCTGTTCGCGCTGGAGTACGCCGTGGCCGGGCTCTGGCTCTCCTGGGGCGTACGTCCGGCCGTCCTGGCCGGCCACAGCATCGGCGAGATCGTCGCGGCCACCGCCGCCGGCCTGTTCTCCCTCGACGACGCCGTCACCCTCATGGCCGCCCGGGCCCGCCTCATGGACGCCTCGCCGCCCGGCGCCATGGCCGCCGCGGAGGCGTCGCCGGCCGAGGTCGCCGACCTGCTGGAGGAGCACGACGACCTCTCCGTGGCCGCCGTCAACGGCTCCCGGCAGATCGTCCTCTCCGGCGGCAAGGCAGCACTGGCGAGCGTCGAGGAGGCCCTGACCGGGCGCGGGGTCAAGACGCGCCGGCTCGCCGTGTCCTGCGCCTCGCACTCGCCGCTGATGGCCGGGGCGGCCGAGGAGCTGCGCGAGGTCGCCGCGGGACTCACCTTCCACCCGCCCGAGTTCACCCTCGTCTCCAACCTGACCGGCCGGATCGCCGACCCGGCCGAGCTGTCCACGCCCGACTACTGGGCCCGCCACCTGCGGGAGCCGGTGCGGTTCGCCGAGGGCGTACACGCCGTCGCCGAGCGCGGCCGGCACGCCTTCCTGGAGATCGGCCCGGCCACCGAACTCGTCGGCATGGGCAAGCAGGTCCTCGACGCCCCCGGTGACCACCTGTGGCTGAGCAGCCTGCACGCCGAGGACACCGACGGCACGGTGGCCCGCCAGTCCCTCGCCCAGCTCTACGCCGCCGGCGCCCCCGTGTCCTGGGCCGGCTACTACGGCGACCGCCCCCGCAGCCGGCTCACCCTGCCCACGTACGCCTTCGACCGTCGCCGGCACTGGCTTCCCGCCCCGAGCGGCACCACCGCTGCCCAGGGCCGCGCCGGCGTGCCCCCGCTCCTCGGCCGCGAGGTGTCCACCGAGGAGGAGCGCGCCGCCGGGGTCCGTGCGTTCGCCACCCGGCTCGACGCCCGCCGGCCCTACCTCGCCGACCACAAGGTGCGGGGCCGGGTCGTCTTCCCCGGCGCGGCCTACGTGGAGACGCTGCTCGCGCTCCAGGACGCGGTCTACGGCGAGACGAGCCTCCCCGTCACCGACGCGACCATCCACGAGGCCCTGCTCATCCCCGACGAGGGCACCGTCGAGCTGCGCACCCGGCTGCGGCCCGGCGCCGGAGACCTGGCGGAGGTGGAGATCGTCAGCCTGGTGGAGAGCGAGGACACCGGCGCCGCGCCGCTCGAACGGCGCCATTTCACCGCCACCGTCGACGCCGCCGGGCTCGCGGACACCGGCGCCGCGGCCGGGCTCGCCGATACGGTACGGTCCCTGCACACCCTCCTCGGCCAGGCGGGCGAGCCCCGCTCCCGGCTGCGGTCCGACGACCTCTACGCGGACTTCGCCGAGCTGGGCGTGGAGTACGGCCCGCATTACCAGGGCGTACGGAGCATCGAGCGATACGGCGACCACCTCGCCGTCGGCGAACTGCGCGGCCAGCAGGCGACTCCGGTCGAGCACCTGCCGCCCGCCGTCCTCGACGCCGCACTCCAGAGCCTCACCGCGCTCGCCGTCGACGACACCCTCGCCATGCCCGTGGGGTTCGGCCGCTGCCGGCTGCTGCGGAAACCCCGCGGCCACACCCTGCGCAGCGTCCTGCGCACCACCCCGCCCGCCGTCGGCGAGGAAGGGGAGCTGCCCACGGCGGACGTCCTCGTCCTGGACGGGGACCGTCCGGTCTTCGTACTGGAGGGCCTCACCCTGCGGCGGGTCACGAACGCCGCCCCCGACCGCGACCGGATGTACTCCGGGGTGCGGTGGGTCAAGCGTGCGCCGCAGGCCACCTCCCGCGAGCCGCGCCGGGTGCTGCTCGTCGGCGCCACGCCCGCCGGCCTCGACGCCCTGGCCGGCCCCGCCAAGGAGCGCGACGTGACCCTGTCGGTCGCCGCCGCCTCCGCCGAGGCCGTGGCGCTCCTGCGGGAGCGGCCCACCGACGTGTGCTGGTTCTGGAGGCCGCCGCGGGAGCCCGGCGAACCGCTGCCCGCCGAGTGTGAACGCAACTACCGCGACCTGCTGGCGCTGCGCGACGCGCTGGAGGAGACGGGGTCCGGGCAGGCGCCACGGCTGTGGCTGGTGACCGAGGGCGGCCAGTGGGTTCCCGGCGACCGGCCTGAAGGACCGGAAGGACCGGAAGGACCGGAAGGAGGGGCCGGGGCCGGGCAGGCGCCGCCGGCGGCCGCCACGCTGTGGGGGTTCGGACACGTGATGTGGACCGAGTACCCGTCGTACGGCGTCACCCTCGTCGACCTGCCGCGGCCGGCCGCGGACGGCGCCGGTGCCGGCTCCGGCTATCCGTTGCTGCTGGACGAGTGGAGCGCCACGGAGTCCGCCGACTTCCAGGTGGCCTACCGCTCGGGGGTGCGGCACGTACGCCGGGTGTCCGCCGAGCCGGGCGGCCCGCGCACCGACGTCGAGCTGGTCACGGGGCAGGGGCAGATCGGCGTCGTCGCGGTGCCGCTCGCGGAGGAGCCCGCTCCCACGGGCGGCCGGATCCGCGTGCGGGTCCACGCGGCGGGCCTGAACTACGTAGATGCGGCGAACGCGCTGGGCCTGCACAGCGAGGCCGTCGAGGACGTCGCGGACGCGCTGGCGGAGCTGCCGCTGGGAATGGAGTGCGCGGGCGTGGTGACGGCCGCAGGACCCGACGCCGCGTTCCGGGTGGGTGACGCCGTCGTCGCGGCCCACATCGGCGTGCTGCGCCGCGAGGTGACGGTCGAGTCGGACACGGCGGTCCCCAAGCCCGCGCGGCTCGGCTTCACCGAGGCCGCCGGCCTGCCCATCGCGTACCTCACCGCCCACTACGCGCTGCACGACCTGGCGGGGATACGGCGCGGCGACCGGGTCCTGATCCACTCCGCGGCCGGCGGCGTCGGCCAGGCCGCGGTGCGGCTCGCGCAGCGGGCCGGGGCGGAGGTGCTGGCCACCGCCAGTCCGCAGAAGTGGCCGCTGCTCAGGGCCCAGGGCATTCGCCACGTCATGAACTCCCGCACGCTCACGTACCCCGACGAGGTGCTGGCCGCAACGGACGGCCGGGGAGCCGACGTCGTGCTCCACAGCCTCAGCGGCGACCGCGTCGAGTCCAGCCTCCGGTCGCTCGGGCGCGACGGCCGCTTCGTCGAACTGGGCAATGTCGGCACCTGGACTCCCGACGAGATCCACCGGGTCCGGCCCGACGTCGCCTATCACACCTTCGACTTCATCGACTTCACCGCCGAACAGCGCCGGCGGCTGATCGGGGACGTGCTCGGCACCGTCATGGAGCTGATGGACGCCGGGGAGCTGTCCCCCCTCCCCACCACCGTCTACGCCGTCGACGAGGTCGACGAGGCGTGCAGGTCGATCGTCCGCGGCACCAACGTCGGCAAGCTCGTCGTCGGATTCGACGACTGGCTCGGCGCCGAACCTCCGTCCGCCGCACGGCCCGTCGAGGTCGACCCCGACCACACCTACCTCGTCACCGGCGGGTTCGGCGCGCTCGGCCGCCTCGTCGCCGAGCGCCTCGCCGCCCTCGGCGCCCGCCACCTCGCCCTGCTGGGCAGGCACACCCCGGCGGACGAGGACCTCGCCGCCCTCCGGGCCCGCCTGGGCCCGGACGTCGAAGTCGTCGCCTACGCCGCCGACATCGGCGACGACGGCGACGTACGCCGTGTCTTCGCGGACCTGCGGGCCCGGCCGTGGCCGCTCGGCGGCATCGTGCACGCGGCGGGCACGCTGGCCGACGCGCCGGTGGCGGCGCAGACCTGGGAGAGCATCGACACGATCTTCCGGACCAAGGTGTACGGCAGCTGGCTGCTGCACCAGGCCGCTCTTTCCCTCCCCGATCTGCGGTTCTTCATCGGCTACTCGACCGTGACCGCCATCCTGGGCAACGGCGGCCAGGCGAACTACGCGGCGGGCAACGCGTTCCTCGATACCCTGATGTGCCGCCGCCATGCCGCCGGGCTGCCCGGGACGAGCGTCAACTGGGGCGCCTGGGGCGAGGTCGGTCTGGCCGCCGCCGCGGACGCGCAGCATGCGGCGAACGTCGAGCGGCAGGGGTTCACCTTCTTCCGGCCGGCGGCCGGGATCCGCGCCCTGTTCCGGTTGCTGGACCGCCCGCCCGCCCAGGTCACCATCGCCGAGGTCGACTGGGACCGCTTCGCCGCGACCCGTCCGCAGCACAACGCCCTGTACCAGCAGGTCGCTCGCGGCCCGAGGCGCCGGGCCGGCGACGTCGACCCGGACGCCCTGCTGGCGCTTCCCCCGGCCGAGCGGCGGGAGACCGTCGCTCGTATCCTCCGCGGGCTCATCGCCGACCTGCTGCACTACGACAGTACCGACGACGTGCCAAGCGACGCCCGCTTCTTCGAGGTCGGCCTGGACTCCCTGGCCGCCGTCGAGCTCAAGAACGCGCTCCAGCAGTGCTTCCGGCTGCCGCTCTCCGCCGCCAGCGTCTTCGACCACCCGTCGGTCTCCCAACTCGCGGAGTTCCTTGACGGGCAGCTCACCACCGCCGCCGGCACAGACGGCGCCGGCAGCACAGACAAAGCAGACGGCACGAACGGAGTCACGCGATGAGCCAGGCCACGGAAACCGCCGTCCGGCTCCCCACCATCGCCGCCACCGCGGCCCACCATGCCGGGGTCCGCCCCGACGCCACGGCCGTCGAGTGCGCCGGCCGCGGCGTCACCTTCCGCGACCTGCACCACCGCAGCAACCGTACGGCCCACGCGCTGGCCGCCGCGGACGTCACCGCCGGCTCCCGTGTCGCATACCTCGCCCGGGACACCGAGCACTACTACGACCTCCTCCTGGCCTGCGCCAAGACCGGCGCCGTACTGGTGCCGGTCGACCCGCGGCTCACCCCCGGCGAGGTCGAGCACGTGCTGCGCGACTCCGGGGCCGTCCTGCTGGTCACCGACGCCGAGCGGCTGCCCGGCGCCGAGGGGATCCGCCCCGCTCTCGCCGCGCTGCGTACCGTGATCTGCCTCGACGAGGACACGCCGCACGGCGGCTTCCCCGGCTGGACCGCCGGCCACCCGGCCACCGACCCCGACCCCGGCACCGCTCCCGGCCCCGGGCAGCCGCTGACGCAGATGTACACGAGCGGCACGACCGGCGCACCCAAGGGTGTCGTGCTCAGCCAGGGCAGCTACTGGGCGATCAACGACCTGCTGGCCCGTCACCGGCTGGACTGGATCGACTGGCGCCCGGACGACCGGATCCTGCACGTCCTGCCGGGCCATCACATCGGCGGCCCGTGGTGGTTCCTCCAGGGCTTCCGCGCCGGGGGCGTCAACGTGCTCGGGCAGGGCTTCGAGGGCGGCCGGACCCTCCGCACGATCCGGGACGCCGGCATCACGACCACGCTGATGGTGCCCTCCATGCTGCAGGTCCTCCTCGACGAACCGGGCGTCGGCCCGGCCGACTTCGCGGGCCTGCGCAAGGTCGTCTACGGCGGCTCCCCGATGCCCGAGGCCCTGCTGCGCAGGTGCCTGGAGACGATGGGCTGCGAATTCGCGCAGATCTTCGGCCTCACCGAGACCTGCGCCTCCGCCCTCTGCCTGCCCCCGGCCGACCACGTGCCGGGCGGGCCCCGCCTCACCGCGGCCGGCCGGGCCTACCCCGGCGTGGCCGTGCAGGTCGTGGACCGCGCCGGCGAGCCGCTGCCGGCCGGGGAGGTCGGCGAGATCCTGCTCGACACCCCCGCCGTCATGGACGGCTACTGGAACCGTCCCGACGAAACCGCACGCACCGTCGTCGACAGCTGGCTCCACACCGGCGACGCGGGCTTCCTCGACGAGGACGGCTACGTCTACGTCCGCGACCGCATCAAGGACGTCATCCTCGTCGCCGGTGAGAACGTGTACCCGGCCGAGGTCGAGAACGCCCTGGGCACGCACCCGGCCGTGGCCGAGGTCGCCGTGGTGGGCGTGCCCGACCGGGTACGCGGCGAGGCGGTCCGGGCGTACGTCCTCGCCCGGCCGGGGGAGCGGCCGACGGCCCACGCGCTGAGGACGTTCCTCAAGGACCGGCTCGCCGACTACAAGAGCCCCACGGACTACGCCTTCGTGGACACCCTGCCGCGTACCGCGAGCGGCAAGATCCTCCGCCGCGAGCTGCGCGGCCGTTCTTAGAGAGGCGACACCGACGATGAACGAGTCTACGGACCGACCGGGCGGGCCGGATCTTCTGGAACTGCCCTTGCCAAAGCCGGGGGAGTGCCCCTTCGGGCCGCCGCCGGAGATGGCCGGGCTGCGGGAGCGGACACCGGTGGTACGGGTGAAGTGCCCGACGGGCCTGACGGCCTGGCTGGTCACACGCTACGACGACGTGCGCGAGGTGCTCGGCGACGCCGAGCGCTTCAGCAGCCGCGCCGGCCAGGCAATCCACCTGATGGCGCACGCGGACCCCGAGCGGCCGGTCGGCGACCTGGAGTTCTCGCGCCTGGACGGCGCGGACTACCAGCGGTTTCGCCGGACCATCGGCCCGGAGTTGTCCACCGCCCAGCGCATGGCGGAGCTGCGTCCGATGGTGCAGGCCCTCGTCGACGAGCGGCTCGACGCGCTCGCCGCCGCCGGGCCGCCCGCCGATTTCTACGGCGACTTCGCCGTCCCCGTCACCACGGCCGCGATCGGCGGGCTCGTCGGCGTGCCGTACGCGGACCGGGAGCTCTTCCACAACGCGGCGGCGGTGATGTTCAGCGGCGCCACCAGCCGGGCGGACGTGCTGGAGGCGATGCGTCCGCTCCACGAGTACCTGTTCACGATGGTCGTGACCCGCCGCGCGACACCCGCGGACGACAGCCTCAGCCGCATCATCGCGCGCAGCGAGGCAAGCGAACGGCCGTACACCGACGTGGAGCTGGTGGGGATCTGCGCCGCCCTGCTGGTCCCCGGCTTCGACACCAGCGCGACCGTCATGGCCCACGGCCTTCTCACCCTGCTCGCGCACCCGGAGGAGCTGGCGCGGCTGCACGCGGAGCCGTCGCTGATCCCCCGCGCGGTCGAGGAGATCGTGCGCTTTCTCGGTGGCGCCCCGGGCATCGTCCGCCAGGCGACTCGGGATACCGAGATCGGTGGCCACCCCGTCGCCGGAGGCGACTACGTCGTCCTTGCCATGCAGGCGGCCGACCGCGACACCGCGGCGTTCCCCGACCCCGACCGGCTGGACGTGGGCCGGCGGCCCAACAACCACCTGGGTTTCGGCTACGGCACGCACCAGTGCTTCGGACAGCAGACGGCGCGGCTGGAGCTGACGGTGACCCTGGAGACCCTGCTGCGCCGCGTCCCGTCGCTGCGCCTCGCGGTGCCGTTGGAGGACGTTCCGTTCAAGACCGGGAGCATCGTGTACGGACCGGCCGAGGTCCCGGTGGCTTGGGACGCCGTCCTTCCCGTGGCAGCGGCGGGAGGACGGGGGACGGGGCCGGCCGGCCGATGAGGATCAGCGTCGACACCGCCAAGTGCGTGGCCTCCGGCATGTGCGCGTTCGTGGCACCCGAGGTCTTCGACCAGAGGGCGGAGGACGGCGTGGTCGTGATCAGGCGCTGGGACCCGCCAGAGGACCAGCTCGACGCGGTGCACGAGGCGGCCGTGAGGTGCCCCGCGCAGGTGATCGACGTCGAGTAGCCCGCCCCCGCTCCATGTCACCGACGGGAGTCTCTTCCGATGTCTGCTGACGAACAACAGCTGCGCGAGTACCTCAGGCTGGTGACCGCCGACCTCCGCCGGACCCGGCAGCGTCTTGAAGAGGCGGCGGCGAGCCGGCCCGAGCCCGTCGCCGTCACCGCCATGGCCTGCCGCTTCCCCGGCGGAGTGACGTCACCCGAGGAACTGTGGCGGCTCGTCGCGGACGGTGCGGAGGGCCTGTCGCCCCTTCCGGGCGACCGAGGCTGGGACCTGGACGCGCTCTACGACCCCGACCCCCTGGCGCCCGGCCGGAGTTACCTGCGCGCGGGCGGATTCCTGTGCGAGGCGGGCGACTTCGACGCCGAGCTGTTCGGGATCTCGCCCCGTGAGGCGCTGGCGACGGACCCGCAACAGCGGCTGCTGCTCGAAGTGGCGTGGGAGGTTTCCGAACGTGCCGGACTGCCGCCCGGAGAGCTGCGGGGCGAGCCCGTCGGCGTCTTCGTCGGGGGGACTCCTCAGGAGTACGCGCCGCGCCACGGTGACCCGGCGGCGCGGGATCTGGAAGGCTACCTGGCCGTCGGCACCACCACGAGCGGGATGTCCGGCCGTATCGCGTACACCTTCGGACTGCGCGGCCCCGCCCTCACCGTCGACACCGCCTGCTCGTCCTCGCTGACCGCCCTGCACCTCGCCGTGCAGGCCCTGCGGCGCGGCGAGTGCACCCTGGCGCTCGCCGGCGGGGTCACCGTCATGTCCTCGCCGAACTGGATCGTCGACCTCAGCCGCCAGCAGGCCCTGGCCGCCGACGGCCGGTGCAAGGCGTTCGCCGCGGCGGCCGACGGCTTCGGCCCCGCGGAAGGCGTGGGCCTGTTGCTGCTGGAGCGCCTGTCCGACGCCCGGCGCCACGGCCACCCCGTGCTGGCCGTCGTGCGGGGTACGGCGGTGGGGCAGGACGGCGCGAGCAACGGCCTGACCGCCCCCAACGACGAGGCGCAGGAACAGGTCATCCGGGACGCCCTCGCCGACGCCCGGCTCACCGCCGCCGACGTGGACGCGGTGGAGGCCCACGGCACCGGCACCCGGCTCGGCGACCCGATCGAGGCCCAGGCGCTGGGCGCCGTCTACGGCCCAGGGCGCCCGGCCGAACGGCCGCTGCTGCTGGGGAGCGTGAAGTCGAACATCGGGCACACCCAGGGGGCGGCCGGCATGGCCGGGGTCATGAAGATGGTCATGGCGATGCGCCACGGGATGCTGCCCGCGACGCTGCACGTCGATGCGCCGTCGGCCCATGTCGACTGGGCGGCCGGGGTGCTGGAGCTGCTGACCGACGCCAGGCCGTGGCCGAAGGGCGGTGGGCCCCGGCGGGCGGGGGTGTCGTCGTTCGGCATCACCGGTACGAACGCACACGTGATCCTTGAGGAAGCCGGGGAAGCCGGGGGAGCCGCCGCCGACACCGTCGACTCCGCCGCCCCGGCCACCGTCGTCCCGTGGATCCTCTCCGCACGCGGCGAGACCGCGCTGCGGCAGCAGGCGGTGCGGCTACGGGAGTACGCGGCCGGCGCCGACCCGTACCCCCGCCCTCTGGACGTCGGCTGGTCGCTGGCCCGGACCCGTACGCCCCTGGAGCACCGCGCGGTCGTGGTCGGCGGTACGCCGGCGGAGCTGACCCGCCGCCTCGACGCCGTGGCCGCCGGCACGGAACAGCCCGGCGTGGCCCGCGGCGTGGCGCGCGGCGACGCCGCCGGCGTGGGCCTGCTCTTCGCCGGCCAGGGCGCGCAGCGGCCGGGCATGGGCCGGGAGCTGTACGAGGCGTTCCCGGTGTTCGCGGCGGCCTGGGACGAGGCCCGCGAGATCCTCGACAAGCTGCTGCCCCGCCCGCTGAACGACGTCGTCTCCAGCGCGGACGAGGAGACCCTGCGCCGTACCGAGTGGGCGCAACCCGCCCTCCTCGCCCACGAGGTGGCGCTGTTCCGGCTGGTGGAGTCGTGGGGCGTCCGGCCGGCGCTCGTGGCGGGCCACTCGGTCGGCGAGATCGCCCTCGCGCACGTCACCGGCGTCCTCTCCCTGGCGGACGCCGGCACGCTGGCGGTGGCCCGCGGCCGGCTGATGCAGGCCCTGCCCGCGGGCGGCGCCATGGTCGCCGTCGCCGCGCCGGCGGACGAGGTCGTATCCGCGCTGGCCGGGCACGAGGGCGACGCGGGCATCGCCGCCGTCAACGGCCCGCGCGCGGTGGTCGTCTCCGGGGCGGAACCGGTGGTGACGGCCCTCGCCCGGCGGTTCACGGACCGCGGGGTGAAGACCCGCCGACTGCGGGTGAGCCACGCCTTCCACTCGCCGCTGATGGAGCCCGTGCTGACGGACTTCCGCGCGGTGGCGGAGGGCCTGCGGTTCCACGCACCGCGGATCCCGGCCGTCTCCACGGTGACCGGCCGGCGCGCCGGGGCGGGAGACCTGGCGTCCGCGGACTACTGGGTGCGGCACGCCCGCGAGGGCGTGCGCTTCCACGACGCCGTACGCACCATGGCGGCCGAGGGCATCCGGCACGTGCTGGAGATCGGGCCCGACGCCACACTCAGCGGGATGGCCGCCGAAGCCCTCGCGGACCCCGACGACATGGTGTTCTGCCCCCTGGGCCGCGCGGACCGCCCCGAGCCGTCGGCCGCCGTCGAAGGACTGGCCCGCGCCTGGTGCGCCGGCATGGACGTCGACTGGCAGGCCCTGTGCTCCGGCGGGCGCCGCGTCGAACTGCCCACGTACGCCTTCCAGCGGCGGCGGTACTGGCTCCGGCCCGCGCCGGAAGGCGCGGCGGCGGCCGATCTCGGGGTACGGGCCGCCGGCCACCCGATGCTCGGCGGAGCGGTGGACATGGCCGACGGCCGGGGCGTGGTCCTCACCGGACGGCTGGCGCGGTCGGCGCAGCCCTGGCTGGCCGCCCACCGCGTGGGGGAGCGCACGCTGGTGCCGGGCACGGCGTTCGCCGACCTGGCCCTGCGCGCCGGTGACGAGGCCGGCCGCGGCCGGCTGGACGAACTCACCCTGCACACCGCGCTGGTCGTACCGGAACACGGCGGCGTCCAGCTCCAGCTCGTCGTGGACGGTGCGGACGCGGCCGGCCGGTGCCCGTTCGGCGTGTACGCCCGGCCGGACATGGATTCCGAGGCGGTGTGGACCCGGCACGCCACGGGCGTGCTCGCGCGGACCGCGGCAGACCCGCCCGCCGACCTCACCGCGTGGCCCCCGCCGGGCGCCGACCCGGTCGACCTCACCGACTGCTATCCCCGGCTCGCCGCCGCCGGCCTGCGCTACGGCCCCGACTTCCAGGCGCTGCGCGCGGTCTGGCGGCGCGGCGACGAGGTGTTCGCCGAAGCCGCCCTGGCCGCGGACGTGGACGTACGGGGCTTCGGACTCCACCCGGCGCTGCTGGACGCCGCGCTCCACCCGGTGGTCCTCACCGGCATGGTGCCCACCGACGGAACACCGGCCCTGCCCTTCTCCTTCGAGGGGGCCGAACTCCTCGCCACCGGCGCCACCACGCTGCGTGTCGCGCTCACCCCGGTCGCCGACGACGCGGTCTCCGTGACCCTCGCGGACGGTTCCGGCCGGCCCGTGGCCACCCTCGCCTCCCTGACGTTCAGGAGCGCCCCCGTCGAAGGCCCCGGCCACGTACCGGCCGCGCGGAACTCCCTGTACCGCGTCGCGTGGGAGCCCGTCACCGCCGAGCGCACCCCCGTCCCCGACCCCGATCTCGTCGTCGCCCGGCTCGACGAGGACACCGACGCGCGCGGAGCCGTCCACCAGGCCCTCACCTTCGTACGCGGCTGGCTCGGCGCGCAGCGGCCCGCCGAGGAGCGCATGGCGATCGTCACCCGCACCGGCCTGCCGCCGCACGCCGCGGCCGAGGGCCTGATCCGCTCTGCGCAGGCGGAACACCCCGGCCGCTTCGTGCTGGTGACCACCGACCGGGACCCCACACGGCCCGCCGACGTCGCGGGCATCGCGGCCGCCGTCGACGAGGACCACATCCGCCTGCGCGACGGCCTCGTCCTCCGCCCCCGCCTGGTCCGGGCCGACCCCGGGGAGACGCCCGGGCCCTCGCCGCTGGCCGACGACGGCACCGTGCTCCTCACCGGCGGGACGGGGCACCTGGGCCGGCTGCTGGCCCGCCATCTGGTGACCCGCCACGGTGTGCGGCGTCTGCTGGTGGCCGGCCGGCGCGGCCCGGCCGCCGAGGGTGTCGAGGCGTGGGCGGCGGAGCTGACCGGGCTGGGTGCCACGGTGCACGTGGCCGCCTGCGACGTGGCCGACCGTGCCGCGCTGGCGCGTCTCCTCGCGGACATCCCGGCGGAGTTCCCGCTACGGGCCGTGGTGCACGCCGCCGGTGCGGTGGACGACGCCGTCGTCACCTCCCTCACGGACGAGCAGGTGGACCGCGTCCTGGCGCCCAAGGCCGACGCGGCGCTCGCGCTGGACGAACTGACCGCCGGGACGGACCTGTCGGCGTTCGTGCTGTTCTCCTCCGTCGCGGGCGTGCTCGGCACCCCCGGCCAGGGCAACTACGCGGCGGCCAACGCCTTCCTCGACGCACTCGCCGCCCGCCGCCGCGCACGCGGCCTGCCCGCCGTGTCGCTGGCCTGGGGCCCGTGGGCGGAGACCGGCGGCATGACCGGCGGGCTGAGCCCGGCCGACCGGGCCCGGATGGGCCGGTGGGGCATGCGCGGACTCGGCACCGAGGAGGCCCTGGCGCTGTTCGACGCGGCGCTGGCCCGGAACGGGACCGAGCGGACCGGCGGTTCGCAGCGGCCCGGCCGGACCGACAGGACGGGCGGCTCCTTCGGGGCGAACGGGCCAGACAGGGCAGACGCGGCTGACGCGGCCACCCTGGTGCCCGTCCGGCTCGACCCGGCCGCCCTCCGGGCCCGCGGAGCGGCCGAGGGCGGCGTCCCGCCGCTGCTGCGCTCCCTGGTCCGTACTCCGGCCCGGCGCACCCTACCCGCACGGGACGCGGCAGACCCGTCCGACCCGTCCGACGCGGAGAACCTGTCGCTCGCCCTGGCCGGCGCTTCCGCGGACGAACGCCGGCGCCTGCTCCTCGACCTGGTGCGTACGCACGCGGCCGTGGCCCTGGGCCACGGCCGGAGTGACGACACCGGAGCCGACAGGGCCTTCCACGATGCCGAACGGCCCTTCCGCGACGCCGGGTTCGACTCGCTGGCCGCGATCGAGCTGCGCAACCGCCTGGTCACCGCAACCGGACTGCGGCTGACCGCCACGGCCGTGTTCGAGCACCCCAGCCCGGCCGCACTCGCCGCTCACCTCCTTTCCCGCTGGGACGCCGCAACGCCCTCCGACCGGCTCTCCTCGTAGCGGCAACGCCCGGGCCGCGCCGCCGCCCGGCCCCGCCCGGCCCCGGGATGGCTGGGGTCTGGCCGGGGGTGTGCACCGGGGTGGGCGGCTGGTACAGGGGCACAGAATCTGTTGTCTCTGCAATGACAAGACCGCGAGCGGTGCGGCGGCCGAGCCACCGCACCGGTGACATGGCAGGGGGAGCGCCGCGTATGACCGGAACGGATCCGATCGCCGTCGTCGGCCTCGCCTGCCGGTTGCCGGGCGCGTCGAGCCCGGCGGAGTTCTGGCGGCTGCTGCGCGACGGGGTCGACGCCGTCGGAGAGGTCCCCGAGAGCCGCAGGCGGCACGCCGGCGGACCGGGGTACGGCGCCTTTCTGGAGCGCGTTGACGCCTTCGACCCGGAGTTCTTCGGCATCTCCCCGCGCGAGGCCGCGGTCATGGACCCGCAGCAGCGCCTGATGCTGGAGCTGGCGTGGGAAGCGCTGGAGAACGCGGGCATCGTCCCGTACGACCTCTCCCGGACCGCCACCGCCGTCTACGCCTCCGCCATCTGGGACGACTACGCGGAACTGGCCCACCGGCGCGGCGGCCCGGCCCGCACGCACCACACCTTCGCCGGCACCCGGCGGGCGATGCTGGCCAACCGGGTGTCGTACGCCCTCGGATGCACCGGTCCGAGCCTCACGGTGGACACCGGGCAGTCCTCCTCCCTCGTCGCCGTCCACCTCGCCTGCGAGAGCCTTCGCCGCGGGGAATCCACCCTGGCCCTCGTCGGGGGAGTGAACCTGGTCCTCGCCCCCGGGTCCACCGCCACCTCCGACCGGATGGGCGCGCTGTCCGCCTCCGGACGCTGCCGCACCTTCGACGCCGCCGCCGACGGCTACGTCCGCGGCGAGGGCGGTGCGGTGCTCGTCCTCAAGCCGCTGCCACGCGCCCTCGCCGACGGTGACTTCGTGTCGTGCGTGATCCGCGGCAGCGCCGTGAACAACGACGGGGGCGGCGACTCCCTCGGGGCACCGCGCCGCCGTACGCAGGAGGAGGTGCTTCGGCTGGCGTACCGGCGGGCCGGCACGGACCCCGGTGCCGTCCAGTTCGTCGAACTGCACGGCACCGGCACCCCCGCCGGGGACCCCGTCGAGGCGGCGGCCCTCGGCGCGGTGGTCGGCGCCGCGCGTCCCGCGGGCGACCCGGTCCGCGTCGGCTCGGTCAAGACCAACATCGGGCACCTGGAGGGCGCGGCGGGCATCGTCGGCCTGCTCAAGGTGGTCCTCAGCGTGCGCGGTCGGGAACTCGCGCCCAGTCTCCACTACGTCACACCGCATCCGGGGATTCCGCTGGACCGGCTCAACCTGCGGGTGCAGGCCACCCGCGCGGGCTGGCCGCGCCCGGAGCGGCCGCTGGTGGCGGGCGTGTCCTCGTTCGGCCTCGGCGGCACCAACTGCCATGTCGTGGTGGCGGAACCGGAGATCCCGGCGCCCGGCGGCGCGTTCGGTGGCGCCGGCGGCTCGCGGGCGGAGGGCTCGCGTGTGGCGGGCGCGGATGCGCCGTCGCTGCCCTGGCCGTTCTCCGCGCGCGGGCCCGCCGCCCTGCGCGAGCAGTCGGCCCGGCTCCTGCGCGACCTGCGCGCACACCCCGGGCGTACCCCGCAGGACGTCGGCCTGTCGCTGGCCACCACCCGCGCGCGGTTCGACCACCGCGCCGTCGTCCTCGCGCCCGGCGAGGACCGCTTGCGCGACGGAGCCGCGCGCCTGTCGAGGGGAGAGCCCGCCCCCGGGGTCGTGCAGGGCGTCGTCCTCCCCGGCGCGGGGCCGGTGTTCGTCTTCCCGGGCCAGGGGTCCCAGTGGCGGGGCATGGCGCTGGAGTTGTACGAGGAGTCGGAGGTGTTCGCGGGGGCGCTGGACGAGTGCGCCGCCGCGTTGGCCCCGTACACGGGCCGTTCCCTGCTGGCGGACGTGCGCGGGGAGCTGAGCCGCGGGGACGTGGTCCAGCCGGCGTTGTGGGCGGTGATGGTGTCGCTGGCCCGGCTCTGGGAGTCGTTCGGCGTGGTGCCGTCGGCCGTCGTGGGTCATTCGCAGGGCGAGATCGCCGCGGCCGTGGTGGCGGGGGCGTTGAGCCTGGAGGAGGGTGCCCGGGTCGCGGCGCTGCGCAGTCAGGTCATCGCGCGCGGGCTGGCCGGGCAGGGCGGGCTGGTGTCGGTGGCGCTCCCGGCGGACGAGGTCCGCGACCTGCTGGCTGCCGTCGGCGGTGGGCTCTGCGTCGGGGCGGTCAACGGCCCGGCGGCCACGGTCGTCAGCGGGCCGCCGGCGGCCCTGGAGAAGCTGACAGCGGTGCTGGCGGTCCGGCGGATCCGTACGCGCCGCGTCGACATCGACTACGCGTCCCACTCCGCGCAGGTCGACGCCGTCGTGCCGGAACTCCTCGACGTCCTGGGCGAGGTCTGTACCCGGTCGTGCCGCGTGCCGTTCTGCTCGACGGTGACCGGGGAGATGCTGGACGGCCGGGAGCTGGACGCCGGTTACTGGGTGCGCAACCTGCGCCGTACGGTGCGGTTCTCCGACGTCGTACGACATCTGCTCGGCCGGGGACACCGCCTGTTCATCGAGACCGGCCCCCACCCCGTGCTGAGCGCCGCCGTCTCCGCGACCGCCGACGCACTCGGCGTCGAAGCCGGCGCCGTCGGCAGCCTCCGGCGCGGCGACGGCGGCCGGCAGGGGTTCCTCACCGGCGTCGCGCAGGCGTGGACGCGGGGCGCGGCCGTCGCCTGGGAGGCCGCGTTCGAGGGCCTCGGCGCCCGGCGCGTCCCGCTGCCCACGTACCCGTTCCAGCGCACCGGCCACTGGCTGCCGCCCGGTGCCGACGAGGCGAGCGACGAGGCGAGCGCCGCCGCCCCACCGGCCGGCCCCGAGACCGGGGACGCGGCGCCGGTGTCGGTGCCGGCCGGGGCACCGGCCGCCGGCGACCGGCAGGGTCGGTCGCTGCTCGACGTCGTACGCAGCCACGCGGCGGCGGTGCTCGGATACGCCGACCCCGAACGTGTCGCCGAGCGGACGACGTTCAAGGACGCGGGCTTCGACTCGCACATGTCCGTCGAACTGCGCGACCGCCTCGCCACCGCCACCGGGCAGCGCCTGCCGTCCGACGTCCTCTTCTCCTTCCCCACCCCGGCCGCGCTCGCCGAGCGGCTGGGCGCCCGGCCGACGGACCCGTCCGCGGCGGCCGGCGCACGGGAGCGGTCGGACCGCCGCCCCGGCGACGAGGCCGGGGACGAGGCCGGGGACGAGCCGATCGCGGTCGTCGGGATGGCGTGCCGGTACCCGGGCGGTGTCCGGTCCCCCGAGGACCTGTGGCGGCTCGTGGCGGACGGCACCGACGCGATCACCGGCTTCCCGCACGACCGGGGCTGGGACACCGGCGGCGCCGGCCGCACCTGGCGGGGCGGCTTCCTGGCCGGCGCCACCGAGTTCGACGCCGGGTTCTTCGGGATCTCACCGCGCGAGGCGCTGACCATGGACCCGCAGCAGCGCGTGCTGCTGGAGGTCTGCTGGGAGGCGGTCGAGCGGTCCGGGATCGTCCCGGCGACGCTGCGGGGCACGACCACCGGCGTTTTCGTCGGCGCCATGGCCCAGGAGTACGGTGCCCGGCTCGACCAGGCGCCGGAGGGCTTCGAGGGGCAGATCCTCACGGGCGGTACCCCGAGCGTGCTGTCGGGGCGCGTGGCGTACACGCTGGGCCTCCACGGGCCGGCGCTCACCGTCGACACCGCCTGCTCCTCGTCGTTGGTCTCCCTCCATCTCGCGGCGCAGTCACTGCGGCAGGGCGACTGCTCCCTCGCCCTCGCCGGCGGGGTGGCCGTCATGGCGAACCCGGGCATGTTCCTGGAGTTCGGCCGCCAGGGCGGCCTGTCGGCCGACGGCCGCTGCAAGGCGTTCGGGGCCGCCGCCGACGGCACGAGCTGGGCGGAGGGCGCGGGGGTGCTCGTACTGGAGCGGCTGTCGTACGCGCGCCGCAACGGGCATCGCGTCCTCGCCCTGCTGCGCGGCTCCGCGGTCAACCAGGACGGCGCGTCCAACGGGCTGACCGCCCCCCACGGCCCCGCCCAGGAGCAGGTCATCCGCCGGGCCCTGGCCGCGGCCGGGCTGACGGCCGGGGACGTCGACGCCGTCGAGGCGCACGGCACGGGCACCCGCCTGGGCGACCCGATCGAGGCGCACGCCCTGCTGGCGACGTACGGGCAGGACCGTGACCCCGGCGATCCGCTGTACCTGGGCTCGCTGAAGTCCAACATCGGCCACGCCCAGGCCGCCGCGGGCGTGGGTGGCGTGATCAAGATGGTGCTGGCGATGCGGAACGGGGTACTGCCGCCGACGCTCCACGCCGACCCGCCGTCCCCGCACGTCGACTGGGCGTCCGGCGCGGTCGCCCTGCTGGCCGAGACGCGTGCCTGGCCCGGCCGCGGCCGACCGCGCCGGGCCGGGGTCTCCTCGTTCGGCATCAGCGGCACCAACGCGCACGTGATCGTCGAGGAGGCCGCCGAGCCCGCCGAGCCTGTCGATGCGCGTCCGGAGCCCGCGGCTCCGGTCGTGGTGTGGCCCGTATCCGGACACACACCCCGCGGGCTGGCCGCCCAGGCGGGGCGACTGCGTGACTTCGCCCGGGCGCACCCCGGGCATGCCGCGGCGGACATCGGCTGGTCGCTGGCCGCGACCAGGGCGGCGCTGGAGCACCGGGCCGTGGCGATCGGCGGGAACGCCGACGACCTGACGAAGGGCCTGGCCGCGCTGGCCGCGGGGGAGCCCGCCGCCCACCTCGTCACGGGCCGGGCCACGGGTGTCGGTGCGGGGCCGGTGTTCGTGTTTCCGGGGCAGGGGTCGCAGTGGCGGGGGATGGCGCTGGAGTTGTCCGGGCAGTCGGCGGCGTTCGCGGAGGCGTTGGACGAGTGCGCGGCGGTGCTGGCTCCGTGGACGGGACGGTCGTTGCGGGCGGACCTGGAGGGTGATCTGGGGCGTGCGGATGTGGTTCAGCCGGCGTTGTGGGCGGTGATGGTGTCGCTGGCGCGGTTGTGGGAGTCGTTCGGGGTGGCGCCGTCGGCGGTGGTGGGTCATTCGCAGGGGGAGATCGCGGCAGCCGTGGTGGCGGGGGCGTTGAGCCTGGAGGACGGCGCCCGGGTCGCGGCGCTGCGCAGCCGCGTCATCGCGCGGCGGCTGGCCGGCGGCGGTGGGATGGTGTCGGTGGCGCTGCCGCCGGATGCGGTACGGGAGCGGCTCGACGCCCTGGGCGGCGGGCTGTGCGTGGCGGCGGTGAACGGCCCGGCCACCACGGTCGTCAGCGGGCCGCTGGCGGCGCTGGCGGAGCTGACGGCGGCGCTGGCGGCCGAGCAGGTCCGGGTGCGCCGTGCCAACGTCGATTACGCGTCCCACTCCGCGCAGGTCGACGCCATCGCGGCGGAGCTGGCCGAGGTGCTGGGCGAGGTCCGTACCCGGTCGTGCCGCGTGCCGTTCTGCTCGACGGTCACGGGGGAGATGCTGGACGGCCGGGAGCTGGACGCCGGTTACTGGGTGCGCAACCTGCGCCGCCCGGTACGGTTCTCCGACGCCGTACGGAAGCTGCTCGGCCAGGGCCACCGCATGTTCATCGAGACCAGCGCACACCCCGTGCTCACCATGGGCGTCCAGGAGACCGCCGAGGCGGACGCGGTCGCCGTGGGCTCCCTGCGCCGCGGCGACGGCGGGGCCGAACGCTTCCTCACCTCGCTCGCCGAGGCCCACGTGCACGGTGCCGCCGTCGACTGGGCCCCCGCCTTCCACGGCGCCCGCGCGGTGGACCTGCCGACGTACGCCTTCGAGCGCCGCCGCTACTGGATGGCCGCCCCCGCGCCCGCCGCCCACACCGGCGACCACCCCCTGGCGCGGTCCGTCACCCGACTCGCCGACTCCGACGCCGCCCTGCTGACGGCCTCGCTGTCCCGCCGCACCGCGCCGTGGCTCGCCGACCACGTCGTCTCCGGCAGCGTGCTGCTGCCCGGCGCCGCCCTCGTCGAGCTGGTCCTCCGCGCGGGCGAGGAGGTCGGCTGCGGGCGGCTGGAGGAACTGATCCTGCACGCCCCGCTCCACCTGCCCGAGCGGGACGCGGTCCAGGTCCAGATAGCGGTACGCCCTCCGGAGGACGGCACTGCCGCGGTGCCCCGCCGCCCCGTCGTGGTCCACGCCCGCCCGGCCGGCGCCGCGCCCGGGGAGCCGTGGGCCGGCCTCGCCGCCGGGGTCCTCGCGCCCGCGCGGGGAGTGCCCGGCGGCTCCGTACGCACCGACTGGCCGCCCGCCGACGCCGAGTTGCTGACCGCCGACACGCTGTACGCGGAGCTGGCGGCGCTCGGCTACGACTACGGTCCCGCCTTCCGCGGCCTGGGAGCGGCCTGGCGGCGGGGCGGCGAGGTGTTCGCCGAAGTCGCGCTCCCGGCCGGAGACCCGCTCGCGGCCGCGGGCTACGGCATACACCCCGCGCTCCTCGATGCCTGCCTGCACGCTGCCCTGCCCGGCCGGGTCGACGAGCGGGCCGGCCGCCCGGCCCTGCCGTTCGCGTGGAGCGGAGTGGAGTTGTTCGCCACCGGCGCCACGGCGGCGCGCGTCCGTATCGTCCCGGACGGGGAGGGGGCTTTCGCCCTGCACGTGGCCGACGCCGCCGGCCGCCCGCTGGCCACCGTCGAGTCCCTGACGCTCAGGGAGAGCACCGCCGCGGACGACGCCGCCAGGGCGGACGGCTCCGGGCGGCTCTACCGGATCCGCTGGCGGCCCGCCGCGCTTCCCGACTCGCCCACGGCGGCTGGCAACTTGCCTGCGGCGGCTGGCGGCTCGCCCGCGTCGCCTGCCGACCCGGCCGGTGCGGCGGGGAGCGGTACGCCCGCGTACGTCCTGGACGGGCATGCCACCGACCTCTCCGCTCTCACCGACCCCGTGCCGCCCACCGTGATCGCCCCCGTACCCGACACGGGCACCGCCGAAGACGCCGCCACCCGGGTGCTGGGACTCGTCCAGGAGTGGCTGGCCGACGAGCGGTTCGCCGCCTCCCGGCTCGCCGTCGCCGTTACCGGCGAGGGCCCGGCCCAGGCCGCCGTCGCGGGGCTGGTACGCACGGCCCGTACCGAGCACCCCGGCCGCTTCGCGCTCGCGCACGTCACCGACGACCCGGGGTACCGGGCCACGGTCGCCGCCCTCGCGTCGCTGGACGAGCCCGAGATCAGCGTGGTGGCCGGACAGGTCCGCGTCCCGCGGCTGGAGAACGCCGCCCGCCGGCTCCCGACCGCGCCGGCGGACGCAACGTGGCGGATCGACGCCACCGCCCGGGGCACGCTCGACAGCCTGGCGGCGCTCCCCGCCCCGGCGGCGGCCGGGGCCCTGCCCGCGGGCCACGTCCGCGTCGCCATGGGCGCCGCGGGGCTCAACTTCCGCGACGTGCTGATCGGGCTCGACATGTATCCCGGGCGGGCGGACATGGGCGTCGAAGGGGCAGGCACGGTGACCGGCGTCGGGCCCGGCGTCACCGAACCGGCCGTCGGCGACCGCGTGCTGGGCCTGATACCCGGTGCCATGGGCCCCGTGGCCGTAGCCGACGCGCGCACCCTGGTACGGATGCCCGAAGGCTGGACGTTCGCGCAGGGGGCGGCCGTGCCCGTCGCGTACCTCACCGCCTGGATGGGACTGGTCGACGGGGCCGGCCTCGCCCGCGGCGAGCGGGTCCTCGTCCACGCCGCCACCGGAGGGCTCGGGCTGGCGGCGCTGCACGTCGCCCGCCATATGGGCGCCGAGGTCTTCGCCACCGCCGCCCCGGCGAAGCAGCACCTGCTGCGCCGCCTCGGGCTCGCCGACGACCACATCGCCTCCAGCCGCGACCTGGACTTCCGGCAACGGTTCCGGGAAGCCACCGGCGGCGCCGGTATGGACGTCGTCCTCCACACCCTCGCCGGCGAGTTCACCGACGCGTCGCTCGACCTGCTGCCCCGCGGCGGGCGGTTCGTCGAGATGGGCAAGACCGACGTCCGCGACGCCGACGCGGTGGCCGCGGACCGTCCCGGCGTCGTCTACCGGCCCTTCGACCTGCTGGCCGAGGACCCCGGCCGGGTCGGGGACGTCCTGCGCCGCCTCGCCGGCCTCTTCGCCGCCGGTACGCTCCCGCCGCCGCCGATCACCGCATGGGACATCCGGGAAGCCCCGGACGCGTTCGAGACGCTGAAGGACGCCGGGCACCTCGGCAAGGCCGTGCTCACGCTGCCCCGCCGCCTCGACCCGGACAGGACGGTCCTCATCACGGGCGGTACGGGGACGCTCGGCCGCCTGCTGGCTCGCCACCTGGTGACCCGGCACGGTATCCGGCACCTGCTGCTGGCCGGTCGGCGCGGCCTCGGCGCGGACGGCGCGGAGGCGTTCGCCGCCGAACTCGCGGACCTCGGTGCCCACGTGCACGTGGCCGCCTGTGACGTCGGCGACCGCCGCGCACTGCGCGGTCTGCTCGCGGCCGTCCCGGCCGACCGGCCGCTGGGCGCGGTGATCCACGCGGCCGGGACGCTCGACGACGCCGTCGTGGAGAGCCTCACGCCCGCGCGGGTGGCGCGGGTGCTGCGGGCGAAGACCCGGGCCGCGCAGCACCTGGACGAGCTGACGGCGGGACTCGACCTGGACGCCTTCGTGCTGTTCTCCTCCGTCGCCGGGCTACTGGGCACCGCCGGCCAGGCCAACTACGCCGCGGCGAACGCCACGCTGGACGCCCTGGCCCGGCACCGCCGGCGCCGCGGGCTGCCCGCCGTCTCCCTCGCCTGGGGCCTCTGGCGGGAGGCCGGCGGCATGACCGGGCACCTGGCCGAACGGGACCTCGACCGGCTCGCGGGTGCCGGCGTGGCGCCGCTCGACTCCGCCGACGGGCTCGCGCTGTTCGACGCGGCGCTGGCCGGCGGCGAGCCGGTGCAGGTCGCCGCCCGGCTGGACCTCCCGGGGCTGCGGCGGCAGGCCGCCGCCGGCGAGCTGGCGGCCCTGTTCGGCGGCCTGGTCGGCACGGTCAGGCCGCAGGCCGCGGCCGGTGCGCCGGCGGGGGAGGCCGGTGCCGACGACGGCGCCCTGGCCCGGCGGCTGGCCGGGACGCCGCCCGAGGAGCGGCGGCGGGTCCTGCTGGGGCTGGTCCGGTCGCAGGCGGCCACGGTCCTGCGGCACGGCACCGCTCAGGAGATCGTGCCGGACCGCCCCTTCCGGGAGCTGGGCTTCGACTCCCTCACCGCGGTGGAGCTGCGCAACCGGCTCACCACCGCGGCGGGCGTGCGGCTGCCGAGCACGGTGGTGTTCCGGCACCCCACCCCCTCCGAGCTGGCGGACCGTCTGCACACGGAGCTGTTCCCACCCGGCCCCGAGCACACCGCATCGAACGGGACCACCGGAACCACCGGAACCACCGGGCCCACCGTAACCGCCGCGACCGGCCCGGATGCCGGGGGCGGCGGCGGAGCACCGGAGCACGTGCCGCTCGTGGACGACGAACTGCTCGCCCTCATCGACAAGGCCGTGGAGGGAGAGTGACGAGCCGGGACCCCGGCTCACCGCACCGACAACGCGTCACCGACGGGGGAAGGACTTCATGCGCGCAGCAGACGTGCCGTTGATCGAGCGGGACCACGAACTCGCGGTCCTCGACAGCGCGGTCACGCGAAGCCGGCGCGGAGCCGGGCAACTGCTCCTGGTCGAAGGCGCTCCGGGGCTGGGCAAGACCGCCCTGCTCGCCGCCCTGCGGCATCGGTCGGAGGCGGCGGGCTGCCGCGTCCTGCAGGCCAGGAGCGACGAGTCGGAGGGGGGATTCCCGTACGGCGTCGTGCGTCAGCTCTTCGAGTGCTGGCTGGCGTCGACAGCCCCCGAGGAGCGGCGCCGGGTGTTCCGTGGTCCGGCGGGCCCGGCGCTCCGGCTCTTCGAGTACGGGCCCCAGGACGCCCCCGCGGGCCCGGACCCCGCGCTCTACTCCGGCGACCGGCAGCACGTACTCCTGAACGGCCTCTACTGGATGTGCGTCCACCTCGCGGAACGCCGGCCCCTGGCGCTGCTGCTCGACGACGTCTGGTGGGGTGACGCCCCGTCGCTCCGCTTCCTGCACTACCTCGCCACCCGGCTGGACAGCCAGCCGATCCTGCTCGGCGTCACCACGGATCCGGCGCAGCGGGGGCCCTGGGGCAGCGGTGCCCACACCGTCGCCAGCCTGCCGGCGGCGGAGTTGCTCCGCCTCGCTCCGCTCAGTGCGGCGGGGGTCAGGGCCTGGCTCGGCAGGCGGCTGGGCGAACGGGCCGGTACCGCACTCGTGGACGCGTGTCACCAGGCGACCGGCGGCACCCCCTTCTTCCTCCGCGAGCTGATCGACGAACTGGCCGCCGCCGACCCGCCGGACGGCGGTCAGTTCGTCGATCAGCTCGGGGCCCTCGTGCCCGGCCTCGCTCCGCCCCGGGTCGTGCACGGCTTGCGGCGCCGGCTGCGTGCGCTGCCGGCGCCGGCCGTCGCCCTCGTCGAGGCCATGGCCGTGCTGGGGACCGAACCCGGTCTCACGTACGCCAGCGGGGTCGCCGGCATCGACCCGGGATCCGTCGCCGGGGCGCTGGGGGCGCTCGTGGACGCCGGGCTGCTCCAGCCGGACCTGCCGCCGCGCTTCCTCTACCCCATCGTCCGGGCCGCGCTCTACCACAGCCTGCCGGCCACCAGGCAGAACGCGGTCCATGCGCGCGCGGCGCACGTCCTCGCCGCGGCCGCCGCCCCCGTGGACGACGTCGCCCGGCACCTGTTGCACGCCGACGTCGCCGGGAACCGGGACGCGGTCGCCCTGCTGCGCAGAGCGGCCCGGCAGGCGATCGCCGACGACCGGCCGACCGCGGCCGTGACGTATCTGACCCGCGCGGTCCAGGAGCCGCCCGCGCCCGGGGACGAGGTGACCGTGCTCGCCGAACTGGGCAGGGCGGAGCTGCGCGCCCGGATGGCCGCCGCCGTGGACCACCTCGGCCAGGCGATGGAGCTGAGCGCGGACCCCGTGGAGCGCGGCACGATCGGGCTCGACCTCGCGCAGGGACTCGTGGCCGCCGACCGGGTGGAGGAGGCCGTCACCCTTCTCCAACAGCTGCGCAAGGAGGTCGTCGACCTCGACGAGACCCTCGGCGACCGGCTGGACACCGCGCTCGTCGTCGCCGCGCGACAGGCATCCCACCTGCGGTCCGTCGCGACGCAGCGGCTGAGCGAGCTGGCGCGTACCGACGCCGTGGGCCCGGGGGCGGCCCGGCTTCTCGCCCTCGAAGAACCGGCCGCGGCCCTGCGCCGCGGGGAGCCCGCGTCCCGGATCGGCGAACTGACCGAGAAGGCCCTCGCGGAGGTGTTCGCCGACGGCGTCGCGTCGTACGACCACGAGGTGTCCGCGCAGCTCTGGTGCCGGGTCGCCGCCGTCCTCGTCTGCTGTGACCTGCTGGGAGACGCGGAGCAGCTGCTCACCCACGCGCTCGCGGACGCGGAGGGGACCGGCGCCTCGATCGCCGCCGACTCCTACCGCGCCGTGCGCGCCTGGGTCCGGTACCAGCGCGGCCGGCTGGCCGAGGCGGAGACGGATGCGCGACACGTGCCGGACCGGGTCGACGGCGCCGGACTGCGCAGCCCCATGGCGGTGTTCGCCGTCGGCGCGCTGACCAGCGTGCTGACGGCGCGCCACGAGCTGGACGCCGCGGCGGCGGTCGTACGCACCCACGACTTCAGCGCGTCGACGCGGCGGTCGGCGATCTACGTTCCCGTGCTGTTCGCCCGCGGCCGTCTGCACGGCGCCCTCGGCGACACCGACACCGCCGTCGAGGACATTCTCCACGGGAGCAGGCTCATGGAGGACTGGGGCCTGCGCGACGCCACTCTCCTGCAGACCCTGGACGCCGCCGTCCTGCTCAGCCGCGCGGGCCGCACGGAGGCGGCCCGCGCCATGACCGAGCGGGTGCTTCCGCGCGCACGGGCCTTCGCCTCCCGGCGGGTGATCGCCGCCGGGCTCCGCGCCCGCGGCCTGACGGCGGCGCCCGGCTCGGCGGTGCGGTACCTGGAGGAGGCCGCCGAGATGCTCGCCGACTCCGAAGCGCGGCTCGACTACGCCACGGTGCTCGTCGACCTCGGGGCGGGCCTGCGCCGGTGCGAGCGGTGGGCGCGGGCCAGGCGGACCCTGAACAACGGCCTGGCTGTGGCCCGGCGCTGCGGGGCGTGGGGGCTGGTGACGGCCGCCAGGTCCGAGCTGTCGGCGATGGGGATACGGGTCCGCGTCACCGAGGCGGGCGCCGGTGCCCTCACCTCCCAGGAACGGCGGGTGGCGGCCCTGGCGGCGGAGGGCATCCGCAACCGGGACATCGCGCAGACCCTCTTCGTCACCGTCAAGACCGTGGAGTGGCACCTCAGCCGGGCCTACCGGAAGCTGGGCATCACGTCACGGCACGAGCTGCCGAAGGCGCTGGCCCGGCAGCGTGCCACGGCCGCCTGAGGCTCCGGGGCCGGCGTCAGGGGCCGGCGTCGGGGTGCGTCGTCAGCCGCCCGCGAGGGCGGCGCCGAGTTCTCGCCGCGAGGCGATCCCGAGCTTCCGGTAGACCTGGCTCAGATGCCACTCGACCGTCTTCACCGTGACGAAGAGGATGCGGGCGATCTGCCGGTTGCTCTTGCCCTCCACCGCCAGCAGCGAGACGCGGTGCTCGCGGGGGGTCAGCCCCGCGACGCCGGTGCGCACGGCCCGGCGTACGCGCACGCCCATCGCGGACAGCTCCCGCCGGGCCCGCTTGCCGAGCGCGGTGAGGCCGGCGGAGTCGGCGACCTCGATGGCGTCGCCCAGCGTGCGGCGGGCCTGTGCGGTACGGCCGGCCGCCCGGAGTCCGGCACCGAGCTGTACGAGGATCTCGCACTCGTCGACGACCGCGCCGGTGCCCTCGACGTGCTCCACCGCCTCGGTCAGCAGCGCGAGTGCCGGGTCACCGCCCAGGGTGGACGCGCGGGCGGCCAGGGCGCACGCGAGGGCGCGGGGGTCGCCGAAGGCGCGCGCGGCGCGCAGCCGCTCCCCGGCGAGGGCGTGGGCCTCGTCGGACCTGCCGAGCGCGGTGAGCGCCTGCACGGCCCGTACCCCCGAGTCGAACGCGGGGGAGCGGACACCGCGGTCGGCCAGCACCTCGTGGACACCCAGCAGGTCGAGGGCGCCGGCGGCCGTGTCGCCCCGGGCGAGGCGCAGCCGCCCGCGGGCTGCCGTCAGCGGCAGGGACAGCGCGTGATGTGGAGCGGGTGCGACGCCGCCCGGCGTTCCATGGCGTGCGAACGCGGCGGTCGCGGCGCTGGTCTGGTTCCGTAGCAGGAGAACCTCGGTGAGCGCGTACACGGCGAAGGGCCGGCCGAGGACGGTCGCGTCGTGCGGGTCGGCGTCGCTGAGTGCGACCGTGGCGTCGGTGTCGGCTTCCGCCAGCATGCCCCGGCCGAGCTGCACGAACGCCCGCAGGGACCGCAGATCGCGGGAGGCCGGCACCAGTCCCAGCGCCTCGGCGCGCCGGACGGCGTCGTCGAGGACGGCCGCGGCCTCGGGACGGCGCCCGGAACAGGACAGGCACAGCGCGATCAGGCCGGGGGCGAGGGCGTCGCCCTCCGCCGCGCCGCCGCGCGGGCCGCGCCGCCGCGCCTCCTCCGCCAGCCGCGCCTCCTCCGCCAGCCGCGCCTCCTCCGCCAGCCGCGCCTCATCGGCCGCGCTCGCGCCGTCGGGCAGCGCGGCGATCGCGGGCCGGTCGGGCGGCTGCGCGGCGCCCGCGCCGCCGTCCGCGGCTGGGCGGGCGGGCGGGAGGTGCAGCAGATGCTCGGCGACCTTCTCCGGCGGGGCACCGCCGCGGGCGAGCGCCTGCGCCACGCCGGCGTGCGTGCGGTAGCGGCACGCGCTTGGCATGTGGGCGTATACGGCGTTGCGCACGATGGGGTGGGCGAAGCGGGGCGGGACACCGGGCTCGACAACGCCGATGTCGGTGAGCACGCCGACCGCCTCCCTGGCCTCCCGCAGGGTGAGCCCTGTGACGTCGGCAAGCTCGCGGTGCCCGGCGGAACCGCCCACCACGGCAAGCACGTCGGTGAGGCGCCGGGCCCCTTCCCTGTGCTCCTGCGGTACGTGCCCCACCCACCGCTGCACGGCCCTGGCGACCTGCCGGGGCCCGGCCCTGGCCACGAGCCCGGGATCCCACGGCACCCCCGGCCCAGGGGCGTGCCGCAGTTCGCTGACGAGTTCGTAGAGCAGACCGGGATTCCCGCCGGTGACCAGCCGGGCCGTGTACGCCACCCCCGGGTCCGGCTCCCCGTCCAGCACTGCACCGATGACCTCTGCCACGGCCTTCTCGCTGAGGACGCCCACCGGAACGGAGCGCACCCCGGACGCACCGCGTAACGCGTCGGCGATGTCGGAATGCCCGCCGCAGTCGACGGAGGAGGTGGCGGCGACGCACAGCACGGGAAGGCGCTTGAGCCGGCTCTCGACGTACTGGAGAAAGCGCAGCGACGCGGCGTCCGCCCAGTGCAGATCGTCGAGGAGCAGCAGCACGGGGCTGCGTCTGCTCATGTTGACGAGCATCCAGTGCAGCCCGCGCAGGATCGCCTCGTGCTGCCGCCGCGCAATGTCGCCGTGCGCGACGGGATGCCGGTGGTCGAACAGCGGCGAGGCGAGCGCGGCGGGCCCGTCGACGGCCGCGGCGCGGGCTTCGGCCGAGGCGGTCGCGAAATACGGCTCGAAAAGCTGGCGGACGATCCCGTACGGGAAAGCACTCTCGAATTCACTGCAGCGCGCGCGGAGAACGGTGAACCCGGCGTCGGCGGCGCGCTCTTGGGCGGCCCGGAGGAGGGAGGTCTTCCCGCTACCGAAGCCCCCTTCGATGACGAGGAGGCCACCGGCACCGTTTCGGCAGGAGTCGGCGGCGACGTCCAGCAGACGTAGCTGGTAATCGCGCTCGACGATGGGAACGGTGTCGAGGTGGTGAGTCGCGCGCATTACGCAGACATCCTCGTGAGACGCCTCATCCTCGCTCATCTCCGTTTCTTCTCGGGGAGATTGCCGACGCCCCAGCTCCGCGGGCGGGGTCTGTGGGGGGAATTGTCGCTGATCGCCCTTGGCTTCTTCTTGGCTGGCTGCGCGATCGCGATCCGAAGCTCCACGGCGCCGGCCCGCGGGCACTGGATGATGGCCGCCAAGGCGCGGCTGTTCGGCGACGCCGCGGCCGCGGAGCGCATCGTCGCGGCCCGCCACCCGGGGGAGGCCAAGGCCGAGGGCCGGAAGGTGCGGGGGTTCGACGAGGCGGTGTGGGAGGCACACCGCTACGACCTCGTGGTACGGGGCAACGCGGCCAAGTTCGGCCAGCACGAAGATCTCGGGGCGTACCTCCGCGGCACCGGTGACCGGGTGCTGGTGGAGGCGAGCCCCGTGGACCGTGTCTGGGGCATCGGCATGGCGGCGACCGACGACCACGTCGAGGATCCGGAGCCGTGGCGGGGGCTGAACCTGCTCGGCTTCGCGCTGATGGACGTACGCGCCCGGTAATGTCGCCACGCGGCGCCGTCGCCGGGGGCGAAGGCGCCGAGCGTGCTCTCCGGTTCGCAGTAGTTGAGCAGTGGCACCTACTCCCTGCGATCACCGTGGGCGGTCCCGGGCCATGGCAGACGACACAGCCGAGACCGGCAATGGCAGCCGGATCGCGAATCGGACCGGGAAGCCGCTGAGGGAGTCACGTCGGTCTTCCCTGGGATCGTCGATGTCACGCGCCACTCCAGGCAGTTCACCGCGAAAGCGCTGCATGGGCCATGCCCAGGGCGCCGAGGCGCGACGCAAGCGCGTGGGGATGAGGGCTTCGGACAGTGCTCCGAGGCGCAGGCTCGGTACATCTGGGCGGTGGCGACAGAGGGCCCGGGGAAGAAAGTGAAACGCGGAGAATCCCGCCTTGCGGCTCGTCTGTCCCGCGCATGTCCCGTGCTCGACGATCTCATGGGATCGGACATCTCGGATTCCGCCCGGCCAGCGCCGCGAAGGCCCAGCTCGGAGCGTTGGAAGAGTGAGCGCTCAAGTTGCTGGGCCGTTGCACTTTTTGCATGCACAAGAAATGCGCTGACCAGCGTTTAGGCTGGTCAGCGCCTTGATTCCCGGTGCCCCCGGCAGGATTCGAACCTGCGCACACGGCTCCGGAGGCCGTTGCTCTATCCCCTGAGCTACGGGGGCGGGTCTCCGCGTGGTGGTGCGGTGACGGGTAGAACCCTACCAGCTTCGCGGGGGTGGTCGGGTACCGGGTTTGGGGGGTGGGGGGCGGGGTGTGTGTGCAGGTCAGGGGCGGAAGTGTCCAAAAGCCGGACGTAGGGGGGCGGGCGCGCCTACGCTTTCCCTTGTGCCTGGCTTGTCCGGTCGGGTCCTTGTGGTCGATGACAACAAGGTGATCCGGCAGCTGATCAGGGTCAATCTCGAACTAGAGGGCTTCGAGGTCGTGACCGCGGCCGATGGTGCCGAGTGTCTGGAAGCCGTCCACCGGGTGCGTCCCGATGTGGTGACGCTCGACATCGTGATGCCCCGGCTCGACGGGCTGCGGACCGCGGCCCGGCTGCGGGCCGATCCGCGGACGCGGGAGCTGCCGATAGCGGTGGTCAGCGGGTGCGATCAGCTGGAGGTCGAGGCCGGGCGGGCGGCCGGGGTGGACGCGTTCGTGGCCAAGCCCTTCGAGCCGGTTGAGCTGGTGCGGGTCGTGCGGCGGCTGGCGGCGCGGCGGGCTTCCGAGCGGGTGGGGGAGAGGCTGGCCGGGGACTCCGCCGACGACGCGGAGCCCGCCGGGTCTCCCGTGTGCTGAGTCGGGGACGAGTCCGGTAAAAGGGTTCGCCTGCCTCCCCCGTGCCTCCCATACGCTGGTTCCGTGGACCCCGCAGAGCTCACCGGCACCGTCTTGCGTACGGTGCGATCCGCCGCGGTGGGTGAGTTCGGCGCACCCGTGCCGGCGCGTGTCGTCGTGGAGCGGCCGCGGCCCGGGGGGCGGGGGGACTACGCCACCAACGCCGCCCTGCAGCTCGCCCGCGCCGCCGGGCGCGACCCGCTGGACGTCGCCGCGTTCCTGCGGGAACGCCTCGCCGCCCAGCCCGGCATCGCCGACGTGACCGTCAGCGGGCCCGGGTTCCTCAACATCACCCTGCGGGGGAGCGGGGACCCCGTCGAGGCGGCGCTCGCGGGCGGCGGGCGGTTCGGGGGCGGGACGTCGCTGCGCGGGGTCTCCTGCCACCTCGTCGCCGACGGGCACCTCCGGGCGGCCGTGCTCGCCGGTGTGCTCCGGCGGCTCCTCGCCGCCGCCGGCGCCTCCCTCAACGATGCCGGTCACGGCGAAGCCGTCCGCGTACGGGCCGTCCCGCCGGCGGACGGGACCGGGCCCTACCCCTGCGACGCCGTCCGGTGGGCCTTCCTGCGCACGCCCGCCGGCCAGCGGCCGCGGCTCGGTCCCGAGCTGCTCGTACGGCGCGAGTCCAACCCCCTGTTCCGTATCCAGTACGCCCACTCCCGCACCGCCGCCCTCGCCCGGGCCGGCGCCGACCTCGGCCTGGGCGGCCCACCCGCCGCGCCCCCGGCCGGGGCCGTACGGCACACTCGCACCGACGGCGCCCTCCGCGCCGCCATCGGCGAACTCCCCGCCGTCGTGGAGACCGCCGCCCGCCGCCGCGCGCCCGACCGGCTCGCCCGGCACCTCGACGTCCTGGCCGGCGCCTTCCTCGGTGCCGAGGCGGCCCACCCCGCCCTGCCCGCCGGCGACGAGGACCGCGCCGCCGGCCCCCGGGCCCGGCTGCGCCAGGCCGCCGCCGCCGGCGTGGCCCTCCGCAACGGCCTCGGCCTGCTCGGCATCCGGGCCCCCGAGCACCTCTGAGGCCCCGCAGGACAACCGACGTCCCCGACCCGCATCACCGACCCCCGCACCACCGAAGGAGTACCCCGCCGTGAGCCGATCCGCCCACCCCGCCGGCCCCCGGCACGGCGACGTGCTGCCCGAAGGGCACTACGCCGCCCCGCCCGCCGACCTCAACGGCCTCGACCCGCACGTGTGGGCCCGCACCGTCGCGCGCGGCGCCGACGGCGTCGTCACCGTCGGCGGGCTGCCCGTGACCCGGCTCGCCGAGGAGTTCGGCACCCCCGCGTACTTCCTCGACGAGGAGGACTTCCGCGCCCGCTGCCGCGCCTGGACCGACGCCTTCGAGGGCGCCGACGTCTTCTACGCCGGCAAGGCGTTCCTCTCCCGCGCCGTCGTCCGCTGGCTGCGCGAGGAGGGGCTGAACCTCGACGTCTGCTCCGGCGGCGAGCTGGCCACCGCGCTGGCCGCCGGCATGCCGGCCGAGCGGATCGCGATGCACGGCAACAACAAGAGCCCGGGCGAGATCGAACGGGCCGTCGAGGCCGGCGTCGGGCGGATCGTGCTCGACTCGTACCAGGAGATCGTCCGCGTCGCGCACGCCGCCGAGCGCCTCGGCAGGCGCCAGCGGGTGCAGATCCGGGTGACGGTCGGCGTCGAGGCGCACACCCACGAGTTCATCGCCACCGCCCACGAGGACCAGAAGTTCGGCCTCGCGCTCGCCGACGGCCAGGCGGCCGAGGCGGTGCGGCGGGTGCTGCGGCTGGACGCGCTGGAGCTGGTCGGCATCCACAGCCACATCGGCTCGCAGATCTTCGACATGGCCGGCTTCGAGGTCTCCGCCCGCCGCGTCGTCGGGCTGCTCACCGAGATCCGCGACGAGCACGGGGTGGAGCTGCCCGAGATCGACCTCGGCGGCGGCCTCGGCATCGCGTACACCCCCGAGGACGACCCGCGCGAGCCGTACGAGATCGCCAAAGCGCTGCGCGACATCGTCGCCCGCGAGTGCACCGCCGCGGGGCTGACGATGCCGCGGCTGTCCGTCGAGCCGGGCCGCGCGATCGCCGGCCCGACCGCCTTCACGCTCTACGAGGTCGGCACGGTCAAGGAGCTGGCGGGGCTGCGCACGTACGTGAGCGTGGACGGCGGCATGTCGGACAACATCCGCACCGCGCTCTACGACGCCGAGTACTCGGTGGCGCTGGCCTCCCGCGCGTCCACCGCCGAGCCGATGCTCGCGCGGGTCGTCGGCAAGCACTGCGAGTCCGGCGACATCGTCGTACGGGACGCCTACCTGCCCGCGGACCTGGCGGCCGGCGACCTGATCGCGGTCCCGGCCACCGGGGCGTACTGCCGCTCCATGGCGAGCAACTACAACCACGTGCTGCGCCCGCCGGTGGTGGCCGTGGCGGACGGTGCGGCGCGGGAGATCGTGCGGCGCGAGACGGAGGCGGACCTGCTGCGGCTCGACGTCGGCTGAGCCGCGGGCCCATATCTCAAGCCGTAAACCGTACGTCTCGGCATCCGGACAGGGCGTCGCAATCGCCCGCCGCTGCGTGAGACTGGAATCGCCCCCGTTGGTGCACGTGAGGAACGAGGTCATATGAGCGAGAGGCGTCCGCTGAAGGTGGCGCTCCTGGGCTGCGGGTCCGTCGGCTCCGAGGTCGCCCGCCTCATGACGGCGAACGCCGCCGACCTCGCCGCCCGGATCGGCGCGCCGGTTGAGCTGGCGGGCGTCGCGGTGCGGCGCACGGGGGTGGACCGGCCGGGGATCCCGGACGAGCTGGTCACCACGGACGCCACGGCGCTGGTCAAGCGGGGGGACATCGACGTCGTCATCGAGCTGATCGGCGGCCTGGAGCCGGCCCGTACGCTCCTCACCACCGCCTTCGCGCACGGCGCCAGCGTCGTCACCGGCAACAAGGCACTCCTCGCCGAGGACGGCCCCAGCCTCCACGCCGCCGCCGACAGCCGCGGCGTCGACCTCTACTACGAGGCCGCCGTCGCCGGCGCCATCCCGCTCGTCCGCCCGCTGCGCGAGTCCCTCGCCGGGGACCGGGTCGACCGGGTGATCGGCATCCTCAACGGCACCACCAACTTCATCCTCGACCGCATGGACACCTCCGGCGCCGGCTACGCCGAGGCGCTGGAGGAGGCCACCGCCCTCGGCTACGCCGAGGCCGACCCCACCGCCGACGTCGAGGGCTACGACGCCGCCGCCAAGGCCGCGATCCTCGCCGGCATCGCCTTCCACACCCGGGTCCGCTTCGACGACGTGCACCGCCAGGGCATCACCGAGATCACCGCCGCCGACATGGCGGCCGCGGCCCGCATGGGCTGCACGGTCAAACTGCTGGCCATCTGCGAGCGCACGCCCGACGGCAGGTCCGTGACCGCCCGGGTGCACCCGGCGATGATCCCGCTGACGCACCCGCTGGCCTCCGTCCGCGAGGCGTACAACGCCGTCTTCGTCGAGGCCGCCGCGGCCGGGCAGCTGATGTTCTACGGCCCGGGCGCCGGCGGCGCGCCCACCGCCAGCGCCGTGCTCGGCGACCTGGTCGCGGTCTGCCGGCACCGGCTCAGCGGCGGCAGCGGGCCGGGCGAGAGCGCGTACGCGCAGCTGCCGGTGGCGCCGCCGGGCGGCGTCGTCACGCGGTACCACATCAGCCTGGACGTGGCCGACCGGGCGGGCGTGCTCGCCCATGTGGCCGCGGTCTTCGCCGAGCACGACGTGTCCATCGACACGGTCCGCCAGCAGGGCAAGGACGGCGAGGCGTCGCTCGTGGTGGTCACGCACCGGGCGACGGACGCCGCGCTGGCGGCCACGGTCGAGGCGCTGCGGCGGCTGGAGACCGTACGCGGCGTGGCGAGCATCATGCGGGTCGAAGGAGAGTGACGCAGGAGATGGACGCAGTGATCGACGAACCCCGACGCGACATGAGCGGCTCCGCCGCGCGGCCGGCACCCCAGTGGCGGGGCGTCATCGAGGAGTACCGCGACCGGCTGCCGGTCGGCGCGGCGACCCCGGTCGTGACGCTCCGCGAGGGCGGGACCCCGCTGGTGCCGGCCCAGGTGCTGACCGAGCGCACCGGTTGCGACGTGCACCTGAAGGTGGAGGGCGCCAACCCCACCGGGTCGTTCAAGGACCGCGGCATGACGATGGCGATCTCCCAGGCGAAGGAGTCCGGGGCCCGGGCCGTCATCTGCGCCTCCACCGGCAACACCTCGGCCTCCGCGGCCGCCTACGCGGTACGGGCCGGGCTGACCTGCGCGGTGCTGGTGCCGCAGGGCAAGATCGCGCTGGGCAAGATGGGCCAGGCGCTCGTGCACGGGGCGCGGATCCTCCAGGTCGACGGCAACTTCGACGACTGCCTGACGCTGGCCCGCGCGCTCAGCGAGAAGTACCCGGTGGCGCTGGTGAACTCCGTCAACCCGGCGCGCATCGAGGGCCAGAAGACCGCCGCCTTCGAGGTCGTGGACGCGCTCGGCGACGCGCCGGACATCCACGTCCTGCCGGTCGGCAACGCCGGCAACATCACCTCGTACTGGAAGGGCTACCGCGAGTACCGCGAGGACGGCCCCGCCACCCGCACCCCCCGGATGTGGGGCTACCAGGCCGCCGGCGCGGCCCCGATCGTGCGCGGCGAGCCGGTGAAGGAGCCGAGCACGCTGGCCACCGCCATCCGCATCGGCAACCCGGCCTCGTGGGAGCTGGCCGAGCGGGCGCGGGACGAGTCCGGCGGGCACATCGAGGCGGTCACGGACCGGCAGATCCTGCGGGCGTACAAGCTGCTCGCGGCGCAGGAGGGCGTCTTCGTCGAGCCGGCCTCGGCGGCGAGCGTCGCGGGGCTGCTGCAGGCCGCGGAGCTGGGGCTGGTCGACGCCGGCCAGCGCATCGTCTGCACGGTCACCGGCAACGGGCTCAAGGACCCCGACTGGGCGGTCGCCGGCGCCCCGCAGCCCGTCGCCGTCCCGGTCGACGCCGACGCGGCGGCGGAGCGGCTGGGGCTGGCCTGACCGCGGCCCGCGGCCATCCGCGCGCCGTCATCGACCGCATGTCCCCGAAGG
>NZ_BAAAPF010000010.1:0-60003 GCF_039531005.1 Streptomyces synnematoformans | reverse complement strand
TGCGGTCGTACGAGGAGGTCATCCGCCTCGAACAGGACCGCATGGTCTACCGCGCCCGGCTGCGCGCCCGCTACGGCCGCGCGTGGCGGCGGAAGGCGCCGGTGGAGGCGGTCATGCCGCTGAAGCTGGCGCGGTACGGGGTGCCGCTGGCGGAGACGGCCCCGGGAGGGCTGGCGGCGGCGGGTATCGAGCCGCCGGAGCTGGTCCAGTCCCGCGAGTTGCCGCCGCCCGCCGAGCCGGAGGCAGTTGAGATCGAGCGTGAGCCGGTCCCGGATCCGGTGGCCGACTGGCGGCAGGAAGCCGTGCACGTCCCGTACGCCGACCCCGTGCCCCCGCCTGCGCCTGCGCCTGCGGCCGAGCAGTACGGCCGGGAGCACCCCGCCCTGTACGAGCAGCCGCGCCCAGAGGCGGATCCGCAGCCCGTCGTCGAGCCGCCGGCGGAAGTCATCGTGGAGCCGACCCCGGTTCCTGCCGCGCCGGCCCGCCGCCCCGCGCCCAAGCGGGTGGAGGCCAAGCTGGATCCCGCGCCGTCCTCGCGTTCCGGCCGGGGTGGCAGGAACCGGGACCAGGTCGCCGAGATATACCGCAACCTGCCAGAAGAGACCCGGGCGTTGCGCGGTCGCCAGCTCGCTGCGGCGATCGTTGCGGCCAGCGGGGACACGCTCAAGCTCGACACCGTCCGGCGCTCGCACATCTCCGAGGACCTCCTGACGGAGTACCTGCAGAGCGCTCCCGTCCCCGCGCCGCGGGAGGACGCGGACCCGGAGGACGTCCGGTGAGCGGCGAGTGCGGGCCGCGGGACGGTCTTCGCATCTCATCCCGCCTGGCGGGAGGCGCCCTGACCGCGCGTAGTAGCTCCGTAACGATCGGCAAACATCCTGCCGCGATTGTCAGTACCGAGACGTATACAGACAGAAGTGGCCCCGGAGGCGCATTAAGAGCTTGGCGGCTACTGCACCCCGGGGCCCGTACGAAGGAGACCTTCGTGAACGACAACAGTAAGGCCACCGCCCTGACCAACTCGACCCCTCTCTCCGCCGACACCACCCCGGCGGAGGCGGCCAGCTCGGCGGCCGACCAGAACGCCGACCAGTACGAGACATGGAGCCCCACCGCCGACGTCAACGGCGCGCGGCCGGCCGCGTTGAGCCTCCTGGAGCGTCCCGGTGTCCGGATCACCGGGCTGACGGTGCCCGCCACGCTGCTGGCGGCGGAGACCACGACCGACGAACCGGGCAACGGCGAGCTGCTGGGCACCATCGTCAGCGGCCTCGCTGAGGCCGGTGCGGCGATGTTCGAGAGCCAGCCGCTGCTGTCCGTGGCGATGAGCGTGGGCCTGGTCGGCGCCGGATACCTGAAGGTCCGCGGCGACTTCGACCTGTCGGGGAACTCCGATGGGTTCGCCGCGAAGCGCCAGCTGCGCAAGCACCTCGGCCGCGGCCAGCTCGTCAAGAAGCGCAGGACGCTGCGCCCCTCCCTGGCCGGGGTGCCGCCGCGCCGGGTGCCCACCAACGCGGTGGGCGTCTACCTAGGGCGGTGCCGCAAGACCCGGCTGCACCTGTACATGTCGATCGAGGAAAGCTCGCTGATGCTGGCGCCGATGGGCTCGGGCAAGACGTCGAAGATCGCAAACTGGATCATCGACGCGGAAGGTGCCGTGCTGGCGACCTCCACGAAGCCCGACGTCGTCTGGCACACCGAGCTGATGCGGGCCCGGGTGGGCCGCGTCCTGGTCTGGAACCCGCAGGGCATCGCCGGCCGGGTCTCCGACATCGCGCACGACCCGGTGATCGGCTGCTCCGATCCCGAACTCGGCGTCGAACGCTCGATGCGCCGGGCCCAGTACCTCCTGGAGGGCTCGGACGCGACGAAGGGCGTGGAGAACCGCACGTTCTGGCAGACCTCCAGCTACAGCGTGCTCAAGGCGTTCCTGTGGGCGGCCGACGCTGCCGGGCTGAGCCTGCTGGACGTCGCCCGCTGGTCGAAGAACGTCCGCAACCACGAAGCCATCAACATCCTGGCCAAGCACGAACACCCCGACCCGTTCCGCCCCTCCCGCCCTGTCGCCCCCCGCGGCTGGAAGGAGGACCTGGAGCAGGTACAGAAGGTCGAAGGCAAGCCCACCACCAGCGAGAACGTGTTCGGAACGCTGGCCAAGACGTTCATGTTCCTCGACGCGCCGCGGGTACAGCGGATCATCGAGGAGGCGCACGACCCCGGCACGGGGCAGTTCGACATCGACGCCTACCTCACCTCCCGCGACACCCTGTACCTCCTCGGCCGCGAGGACGGCATGGGCAGCATCGGCCCTCTGTTCACGGCGCTGACCGGCGAAATCTACGAGCACGCCCGGCGGCGGGCCCCGATGAACCGCGGCGGCCGGCTGGACCCGCCCTGGACGATGGTCCTGGACGAAGCCGCGCTGATCTGCAGCGTGCCGCTGCCGCTGTGGACGGCCGACTCCCGCGGCCTGGGCATCAACATCCACTCCGTCTTCCAGTCCCCGGCGCAGATCTACGAGCGGTGGGGGAAGTACGGCTACCAGACCATCTGGGACAACTGCGTGAAGCTGATCATGGGCGGCCTGTCGAACAAGGAGCACCTGCAAGACCTCAGCGAGCTGTGCGGCCGGCACAAGGAGAAGAAGGACAGCCACTCCCGGACCCCCGGGGCGGACGGCACGATGAAGGAGTCGGTGTCCTGGACCCGCGTCGAGGTCGACACCATGACGCCCGCGGACATCATGAATCTGGAGCCGGGTGAGATCCTCATCCTGCGCAAACACCTCGGCGGCCCGGTGGTCGCGAACTTCACCCCGGTGTGGGGCCGCAAGGACATCAAGAACGCGGAGAAAGAAGAGGAGAAGGCGGCGCGGGCGGCGGAAAGGGCCCGCAAGCGCAAGGCGAGGGCCGTGACGACCGCCCCGGTCCCGCACCTGCAGGACGAGCTGGCGGACATGTGGGACCCGCCCCAGGCCCCGTGGGCGCCGACCGGCCCGGACGTCAGCCCGTGGACGGCCGACCCGGCGGCCTGCTCCTGGGCCTCCACGACGCTGCCCGGCCCGCGCGATGCCCAGGTGCTGCGCGCCGAACCCATCCAGCCGCCGCCCGACTCGTCCTCGGCTGCGCCCCCGAAGCCGGCCTTCGAGCCGACCGGCCACCTCGAACAGCTCCCCGCGCCTGCTCCCGCGCCGGCTGAGCCCGCCGACCGGACCGCCCCCATCCCGCTGCACAAGACCGGCACCGACGACGCCGGCCGCGCGTGGACCGGGACGGACGGCGGCTGGACCGACGACGACGAGACGGGGTTCTAAGTGGCCGACGACGTGAACGTCAGCGTCGGCGACATGCTGCTGACGCTGACCGGCCACATCTCCGAGGTCCGCACCCGCTTGAAGGAGCTGGAGGACCAGAACCTCCACGCCGAACTGGAAGGGCTGTCCACCCGGGTGGGCGGCCTCGGCGAAACCCTCGCCGGGATCGTCGAGGCAATCGCGGCGATGCAGGCCGATCCGGAACCGGACCCCGAACCGGACTGGCCCGGGGTCTCCCCGAACTGGACCGACGACATCGACCAGAACCAGGCCCGGGAGCTGTGGGACTGGCTGACCGGCTGGTGCCAGAACATCCTGTGGCCCATCTACGCCCAGGACGTGTGGAAGCCGTGCTGGTACCGGCACACCCGCGTACGCATCGCGCTGACCGCCCTGCGCGGCGCCCACCAGTGGTCGTACGAATCGCCGCAGGTCCCGCCCACCCGGGGACTGGAGTGGGAACACCGCTGGTGGCCGGCGACCGAACAACTGCTCAAGGAGGAGCTGAAGGACTGCGGGCTGCCCCGCGACGGCCTGCCCGTCCCCCGGCACCCGGTACCGGTACCCATCCAGCCCACGGAAGCCAACCCCAACCCCCCGCCCCCGCCGTTCACCGTCCGGGACTTCGCCGACCCCGGCTTCTTGGAGTACATGGAGCGCAACATCGCCCGCCGGCGTGAACCGGCGCCCCCGCCGGAGGACTGATACTCCCTTCTGCCGCAGCCACAGCGGCCCGCTCGTGACGGAGCGGGCCACTGTTGCGTGTGCACCCGGTACGGGCCGCCGGCGCAGCGCGGCAGGGATCGAAGTGCGCTCGTACGGCGGTAGCCCTGCGGGACCTCTCCGACGACCGCGGTTGGCCGCGTATTGTGCCGAGCATGTCCTTCATCGCCACCATCTCGCCCCGGTCGACGGGGAAGAGCACGATCACAGCGTGGCTGCTGCACGCCCTGCATGAACGTGGCTACCCCGTGGTCGGGTTCGACGCCGACGAGTCCGAGCAGTTGTATCGCTGGTGGGAGGCGCGGCCGGTCGGGAGCTACCCCTTCGAGGTCCACAAGGAGGCGTCGACTCGCTTCCACGTGGAGGCGCCGAAGAAGCTGCCCGAGGGCCACATCGGGGCCGTCGACTGCGGCCACCTGGAGAACCATGCGGGCATCGGGTGGAGTGTGCTGCGGGTGGCGGACCTGGCGATCGTCGCGTGCTCGGCGACGAACAGCGATGTCGAGCGCATGGACGAACTGCCGATGGACTTCTTCATCAACCAGGTCGTGCCGAAGCGCGCGGACAAGGCGAAGCCCAAGACCTGGGTGCTGCTGTGCCGTGTCCAGCCCAGCAGCGTCGTCGCCCCGAAGGGGATCCGCAAGACGCTGGTCGAAGACGACTGGAACGTCTTCACGACGGAGATCCCTGCGATCCAGAAGTACGCCAGCACCGCAGAGGGCGTCCCGATCCACGCGGCGGGGTCGCACTTCGACGAACTCGTGACGGAGATGGAGCAACGGGGGTTGATCAAGAAGTGAGCGGGACGCCCGACCCGGCAGAACTGCGTCGGCGGCGCAAGGAGCGCCGCGCCGCGCAGCAGGCCGGCGAAGCCGCGGAGACGACCTCCGGGCCGGAAGCGGAGAGCGCCGATTCCTCCCCGCCGGCGCTGCATGAGGAGCCGGTCATTGCCCAGGGTCGGCCGCAGCCGATGATCAGGCTCGACGACCTCCCCGAGGTTGTCGACGCCCCCGACGCGACCGGGCCGCTCACCGAGGACGAAGAGGAGCGGTGGGAGCTGTGCCGGCGCAGCTTCCAGCAGTACCAGGAGGCGTGGTGGGTGGCGGCCAAGGCGCTGCACATCTCCTTGAAGGGGCGGCTGTGGCGTCGCGACTACGAGACCGCTGAGGCGTTCATCCAGGACGTGGGGCGCATGTCGACGTCGAACGCGTACCGCCAGATCGCGGGCGCTGAGGTCGCGGCGCTCCTCACCTCACCCGCACGAATCGAACTTGAATCGAACGATCAGTCCCGCATGCGGGACTCGGAGAAAACCCAAGGTCAGAAGCCACTTGTCATCAGTCAGCGGGCGGCTGAAGCGCTCACGTACCTGCGGGAGGACTACGGCGCCAGCGTCGCGGCCAACGCCTACCGCGCGGCGGTGGAGGTGACCGGACGGGACAGGGTCAGCCAAAAGACGATCACCGGCATCGTGCAGCAGCTCCCCCGCAAGGCCGATGAGGAACTGAGCGAAGAAGAACTCACCGGCCGGGTCCGCGACCTGGCCAAGAAGCAGACCGAAAAGGAAGCCGCCGAGGCAGAGGCCGCCGTCGACCCGGTGAAGGCGTTCGGAGAGTACGTGGCCGCGGCCCGCGACTTCTCCCGGAAGACCCGCGGCATGGCGGCGGCCTACAAGAAGGCGGCGAAGGTCGACCAGGCCAAGGCGGACAAGCTCGCCAAGCAGTTGCGCACCCACCTGGCCCACGCGGCAGACAACTTCCCGGACGTGTGAGCGCCCCGGCCCTGCGCCGAACACGAAGCCCGCCCCGAGAACGAAGGGCGGGCTTCGGCGTCGTACCGGCTGGCTTCGGGCGGCCTGGTGTCAGCTCATTGGTGCCAGAACCAAGGTTGCTCCTCGGTCGCGCCACGGACCCACATGACGGCGTGCTGCACGCCGTTGGCGAACGTACGACGCGGCCCGGTGCGCAGCGCCTCGTCGGCCGCATTGTCCTCGGCCCACAACTGGGCCCGGTCAGGGATGCCGGTACGGCCGGTGAACGGGGCGGGGCTCAGACCAAGTACCCACTGATAGGCGGCTTGGACGCCTTCGTGGAACTCCGGCATCTCGTACCCCTGGGACAGGGCGAGGCGGATGTCCTCGACCAGCGCGGTGATCTCGCCGACCGTGCGCTGCCCCACCTGGGTGGAGGCTGACACGGCGTCTGGCAGAGGAGGGGGCGCGCTCGCCCCCTCCGGCCGCTTGTTCCACGTCGGGTTCTCAGCCATACAGAGCACCGTAGCGGGCCGCACGGACAGCCGGGCAGAGGCTCGAAGGGTCGGCGAGCTGCCCGCCGGCCCTTCGCCTACATGTCGATGTCGGGCCCGATGTCGGGCATCGGCGGCGCCGGGGGCGCCGGCGCGGGTGCTGCGGCGGGCTCGGGCTGCGGTACGGCGACCTCCGGCTCGGCCGCGGCCGGGGTGATGGCGGTCGGTTCCATGTCGCGGTCGTGGCCGGCCATCTCCTGGCCCAGCCGCTCGTACTCGGCCTCGAAGTCCATGCCGGCATTCCGGCGCTCGCGTTCGGTCTCCTCGGCCTGCGGCTGCTGGCGCTCCGCCTCTCGCTCCTGTTCGGCGGCCTGCTCCCGCTCCTGGGCACGCTGCTGGAGGATCTCCTGTGCGATGCGGGCCTGCTCCATGGCCTGCATGAGTTCCTCCTGCACCGACATCTGCGGCGAGGGTGTGGGAGTGGCGGCGGCTTCGGCGGTCTCCGGCGCGGGGGCGCGACGCTCCAGCTCGACGCGGGCGAGGTCGGCTTCGTCGCGTACGGTCTGGGTCTCCTCGGCCCACTGCTCGCGGGCCTGCTGGACCTCCTGGAACTTCTGCGCGCGGTCACCCATGGTCGCGGCGATGCTGCGGCTGGTGGTCGCCCGGTCGAGAGCGTCCTTGACCAGATGGCTCGGGTCGATCTCGGCCTGGAGCGTGGGCACCTGCTGCAGTTCCAGAGCTTGAGCTTCCTGGTCCGACATCCAGATGTTGCCCTGCGCGGTCTGCACGTTCGAGACCGCGGTGGTGGCCTTCTCCTCGTGCTCGGCCGCCTCCTTCTCCGCCGTCTCCTGGGCGCGCAGCTCCAGTTGCGTGGCCTGGTCGGCGAAGTCCCGCTGCGCGGTGAACGCCTTTTGCATGTCGTCGGCCACATACGGCGGGGCCCAGCTCTCTTCCCGTTCGCCGCGCTCGACCATCTGGTGCAGCGTCTCGTCGGACGCGCGGGCGATGTCGGCCTCCCGCTCGTCGATCCCCAGGGCCCGGCGCGCGCGCTCCCAGTCGGCGCGGGCCTCGACCGCGCCGCGGGGCGGCTGCTGCCCGATGGCGTTGCGCTCGTCGTCGTGACCGTGCGCCTCGCGGTATCGCTCGACCCGGCCGGCGCGCAGCTCCCAGTCGGCCCGCTCGATCGGATCGTCCGGCACGGGGCCCAGTCGTTCGATCGCCCATGCCGGCGGCTCGTCGGCGGCGCGTTGCCCGAGCCGCTCGACGCGCGCGTCCATCTCGGCTGCCCATTCGTCCATGACCCGGCCCAGCTCGCCCGGAAGTGCCGGGGTGCGGGCCGCGTAGGTGTCCGTGGCCTCCCACTCGGCGGCGCGCTCGGCGGCCTGCCGCTGGGCGACCTCGTTGTCCTGCCCGGCGTGGAGCACCCCGGCGTGCGCTGCGAAGGCGTCGTTCTGCGCCATCAACTCCTCGAAGGGAGAGTGCGCCTCCTCCTCGACGCGGCGGCCGACGACCGCCAGGTCCTCGACGTCGTCGGCGTCCAGCTCGCGGGAACCCTCGCGAGCGTCCGCCATCTGCTCGTGCCGCCGGTCCTCCTCGCCCTCGTCGAGCTGGAGGGTCTCCACGTACATCTGCTCGGCCAGGGTCTGCTTGAGCAACTCGGCGTGCGGGTCCTCGGCGAGCCGCTGCAGCTCGCTCGGGTCCACCGGCTGGTGTGCGGCCTCGATCGCGGTGTCGACCTTCTCCCGCTGCTCGGCCAGCGCGGCGCGCTGCTCGGCCTCCTCGGCGCGGACCCTGTCACGCTCGATGTGCTCGAAGGCTCGCTCAAGGCGCCAGTGGAGAGTCGCCGCGTGGTCGTCGGCCGTGTCCAGCTCGCGGGAGCGTGCGGTGCGCACCAGCAGGTCCTCGGCGTCGTAGCCCTGTTCCTCGACGTGCCGGGCCAGCCGCATCAGGCTGCCGTACGACTCCTCGGACCGCAGCCGCTCGTACTCCTCGGAGCCCAGCGCCTGGTGCAGAGCCCGGCTGTACCGCTCGTCGGCGGCCTGGTCCTTGACGCCGGACCAGACTGGTTCGAGGACGGCGAGGTGCTCGCGGCGCTCCAGTTCGGCCTCGATGGTCCGCGTTGCGGTCTTCTCCAGGGTGCTGCGCTGCAGCGTGGAGTCGAGGGCGGCGAGGTGGTGGGGGACGTCCTCGGCCTTGATGCCGTCGCCGTCCCGGTGGGTGATGACCCAGCCGTAGTTTCCGTCCTCGCCGCGGGTGAGCATCACGTACAGCGCCTCGCGGCTGGTCGTCTCGTCGACCAGGGAGTGGCATACCCCGACCGTGCGGCCCTGGGCGCCGTGCACGGTCGCGGCGTACGCCAGCTCGACGTGGTTCTGCACGTAGGCGGCCGGCAGGTGCATCCGGGCGCCGTCCTCCAGCCGCACCACCAGGGATCCGTTGTCCGTGACGCCGGTGACTTCGGCGACCGTGCGGTTGACCGCGAAGTCGCCGTTCGCGGCGGTGATCCTGCGGTCGTTGCGGCGCAGCTGGATGCGGTCGCCCACCCCGGCCTTGGTCTCGATGCCGTGGTCCTCCCGGCCGGTGCGCAGCACGACGCCGTCCTCGGAGACCCGGCCGGCGCGGACCAGGTCCTCGCGCACCCGCGCGGACAGCTCCGCAACCTGGGCGTTGTCGCCAGCGATGAGCAGCGGGTTCTTCCCGGCGAGGTGGTCGGTCATCCACGCCCGGTAGGCGCGCTCGGTCATCTCCTCGGCGGAGCCGCCGCGGAAGCGGCCGTGCAGCTCGTACTGTTCCAGCGCCTCGGAGTCCCCGGCGCGCAGCTTCAGCGAGACGTCGGCCTCCCACTGCCGTACGGTCTTCTCGCCAGTGACCGGGTCGGTGTCCCGGAAGCGCCGGACCTCGTCGAGGACGTGGACCCCGGGCGCCTCCTCGACCCACTGCGCGAACATCCCCCCCGCCCCGATGGCGGACAGCTGCGCCGGGTCGCCGGCGGGCACGCACTTCGCGCCGCTGGCCTCGACCAGCTTGCGGATCTCGTTGATGTCGTCGGTGTCCGTCATCCCGCTCTCGTCGAGGATGACCAGCGCGCCCCGGGGAATCCGGTACATGTCCGCGTCGGAAACGTTCTTCCCCTCAGCGATGGCCCTGTTCTTGAGCAGCGTCATCTTGATGTTGGCGACGTTCTCGATGCCCTCGTCGCGCAGCACTTGGGCGGCGCGCTGACCGCTGGCCAGACCGATGACCTGCCGGTCTTCATGGGATTCCCAGACCTCGGTGAGGGCGGCCATGGTGTAGCTCTTGCCCGCGCCGGCCGGGCCGACCAAGACGTCGACCTTGCGGCCGGAGGTGGCCGCGGCGCGGATGAAGTCGGCCTGCGCGCCCTTCAGGCCGCGGCGGTCGATGACTTCCTCGACCAGTTCGGTGGGCACGGTGGGGGCGCCACGCTCGCCGGCGAACTGGCGCAGTCGTTCCTCGACGCGCAGGTGGTGCTCGGTGGCGTAGCGGTCCCAGGTCGCGGGGTTCGGCTCGAAGACGAACGTACCGTCGCGGCGCTGCAGCTCGGCCGGAACGTCGACCAGCGCCGGGGCCTTCGTGCACACGACGCCGTTGTCGGCGGTGGGGGAGAGCGCGTCGTCGGCGAGCTGGTTGAGCAGGTCGGTGACCTGCTGGGCCTCCAGGCCGCCAAGAGTGTCGGGCAGCGCCTTGGTCAGCTCCACAATCAGGTCGGGCCGGGTCCAGGTGGCCTTCTGCTCCTGCACGGACTGGATCGCCCGGCGCTGGATGACCTCGGGGTTGAAGGGGCGTGCCGGCCGGTGCAGCTCGTGCGAGGCGGACCGCTCGGCGACGTGGTCCGGGACGCCGGCGAGGCTCTCGCGGAAGCGGTCCTGGGTGGCGGCATCCCAGCGCGCAAGGAGCTGTTCACGGCTGGTGGCGTCGTGCTTCTTGGCGTTGCGCTGGTCGAGCGTGACGTACTCCGACATGCGGGCCAGCACGTAGGCGTTCGGCTCGACGCCGTGGGCCTCCTCGTACGCCTTGGCCAGCTCGGCGACGCCCTCGACGATGCCCCGGCGCCGGCTGCTGTGCAGGTCGCGCTGCTCCTGGGAGATGCCCACGATCTCGCGGGCCTTGCCGTCCGGGCGCATCTCGACGCGCACGCCCATCTCCCGCTCCAGCGCCTCGTTGGCGACGAACTCGGCGATGTGCCCGGCGGCCTGCTTGTGCTTGAACAGCCCCCGCCCGTCCAGGCTGCGCCAGACGGTCTTCTCCTCGCCGGTGACCGGGTCGACATCCGTAGTTTTGACCTTGGCGAGCACGGTCGCGTGGACGTGGAGTTGGGGGTCGTCGTTCCTCGACGTGTGCTGAGCGAAGCCGGCGACGATGAACTCGTGGGCGTCCACGTACCGGCCGGCCGCCCGCCCCTCGACGGCCTTGCCGTGGTGGCCGGCGCGGGAGTAGCCGGCTTCCTCCTGCATGTGCCCCAGCCCGGCCTGGACGCCTTCCTTCCAGCAGTCCCAGACCTTCTCGGCCTTGCGCGTGTACTCCGCCGCCAGCTCCGCGTCGCCCGACTCGCGCGCCTCCATCGCCTTGACCTGCAGCGCGGCGTGGTACACCGAATACGACTTCGGGGCACTGAAGGTGAGGTCGTAGTACAGCGTCGCGCTGGGGGCTTCCTTGCGGACGGAGAACTCGATGCTCTTGGTCTGCTCCGGGGTCAGCTCCCCGCCGGGGGCCTGCGCGCGGGCCTTCTCCAGCGCGGCGTCCAGGCGCTTCTCGAACGCCTTCTCGTAGTTCTTCGGCGGGTTGCCGAGAGTCGCCTCCTTGCGGATCGTCTTCTCCGCCTTGGCGTACTCCTCGGTGCCCTTCTCGTGCGGGATCGCGTCGAGCTTGGCGTACATCTCGTCCCGCTTCCGCGGGTCGATCCAGTGCGTGTACAGGTCCTCGAAGACCTCGTTCTCGACCTCGCCGGACAGCCCCAGCTCCTCCAGGCCGTCCCCGAGCCAGTAGCCGGGCGGCTCGCCCGCCTCACCGATGCTGCGCAGATAGTAGTGCTCGGCGCCCTGACCAACTTCCTTGGTCAGGTACCGAGGATCGCTACCTGCGGAGATCGAAAGCATCGCAACGCAGAGTAGCTGTATTTCAAGATCAAGAACAGCCATCGGATCGTGATGCATTGGTGTGCTAGATCATTGCAGTGGGCATGGAGGTTACGGAACGTTGTGACTAAGGTGATCGGAGTGAGAGATGGGGATTGGTGATCATGGGGCTACGGGGAGGTCAGAGTCGGAGATTCCGGGAAGGAGGTGCGGCGGGTCTGCGGCTTCGGCGGCGGGGGCTGCTGCCCGTATCGGTGCGCCTCGACGGCGCGGGAGCGCGCGTCTTTTGCCCCGAGATGCGCCAGCGCCGGGCCTTCGTAGCTGCCGGACCCCCCGCCGCGGCTTCGGCCGCAGGTCTCGAAGGAGTGGTGGCCCCCTGCCGCACGTCTGCGCTACGGTCGGCACCGACGACATCGCGACCCCCGCCGGGCCTCCCCGCGGGGGTCGACTGTTACCGAAGCGCGGTCGCCGAACGGCCGCGGGGCTTCCCCACCCACCCCCGGCCGCGCGCGTCAGCGCGGCGGCCGGCTCCCCGCCTGAGAGCAGTCGACGGACACAGTGCGTGACCGGATCCGGGGAAGCTCCCGCCGCCCGCTTCGCGCGTGGGGAACGACTCCGCGCGCTCGGTGCCCCCCGTGGGGAAGATCGGCGGCCACGTTCCCCAGTGCTGGGGAAGTCGCGTCGAGCGCGGGGCGGTGGGGAAGGTGGCCGCACTGGGGAAGCGGAGCCGGGGCGGGGAAGTTCCCCACGCGCACGGTCTTCCCCACGCCCGGCTGCTGGGGAAGTTCCCCATGGGGTCGGTACTTCCCCAGGCTTCCGCGTGGGGAAGATGCGGCGGGGAATGCTGCCGCGAGTCGCAGACGAACATCCCCGCGCCGGTTCCCCACCCCACCTTCCCCACGCCCGCGCCGGGCGGGACCAATTGGTCCCGCCCGGCGTCGTGCAGATGGTCGGTCAGAAGAGGGAGTCCTGGTGTGCCCCGGTGGGGTTGCCGGCAGCGAGGGCGGCGGCAATCGCCTCGTCGAGGCGGTCGGGGTCGGCGGCGGCGATGGCGGCCTGGACCGCCCGCGCCCGGCCGATGGCGCCGCGTACGTCGGCCAGCGCGTGACCCACCAGCCTGCGACGACTCGCTGCGTCGCGGTTGTTGTCGCCCCGGGTGCCGAGGAGCCAGTGGGCGGGGTTCTGGCACGGCGGCTCGTCGCACCGGTGCCGGACCACCATGCCGGCAGGGATGGAGTCGGGGCCGTGGGCGAGGCGGTAGCCGAAGAGGTGCGCGGGGACGGTGCCGCGGCGGGTCTTGCCCGGGAGGGAGAGCGCGCGGAAGGTCCCGTGCGCCGTGTCGCTCAGTCCCCCGGTCCACCACCAGCAGGCGTCCGCGCCCCGGCGAAGGACGTGACTCCAGTACCGCGCGACGGTTTCCCCATCGGCGAGCAGACTTCCCCACAGCACGCCGTTGGCCGGTGGGGAAGATAAGTCGATTTCCCCACCTTCCCCAGCCATGGGAACTTCCCCAGCCGCCCCCTGGGGAAGCTGGTCGTGGGGAAGTTCGGGCTGCGGCCCGCTGGGGAAGGTCACCGCGGCACCAGCCGGGCGGGCCCCGGGCGGGTCGTGGTGGGGACGGTCTCGGGGCCGGCGTGCACGAGCAGGGCCTGGAGCCAGGGCCACTCGCGCTCGACTTCCCCGTCGCTGTACGTGATGGCGACGGTGGTGTCGTGCTCGGGGTCGAAGGCGGCCTCGGTGAAGTGCCGCCACCCCTCCGGCGGGTCGCCGTAGATCCGCACCCACCCGCCCGCGAGGACGTGAGCGAGGTCCTTCACCCGGATCTCGCGCGCCTCGGGCTCCCACGCCGCGGCGGCCGGCGCGGTAAGCGGGACCGCGTCCTGGTCCTCGTCCTCGTCGTGCTCCTGGGCGGCCAGCTCGGCGGTCGCCTCGACGTCGACCTCACCGGTGCCGTGGAAGCACACGGCCGCGCCGTCCTCGTCGGTCTCGGTGTACGGCGGGAGGTTGTCGTCGTCGTCCGGGTCGCCGGTGCCGTAGGTGCGGCGGCTGCAGCCCGGGGCCGTGCAGTGCCAGACCTCCTCGCCCTCGACCTCGATCCGTTCCGTGGTGGTCGAGCAGTCCGGGCACGGCGGCGGTGTGATGGACGTCACGGGCGGCCTCCGGTGGTTGCAGGCGGCTCCGCGACCGCGCGGGCCGCGGTGGTGTTGGCGGCGAGGAAGGCGCCGGCGGCGGCGCTGGCTGCCTCGCTGGTGTCGTACGTGAGGTCTTCGGCTTCGGCGGTCTGGCCGTTGGCGGCGGTGGCGATCCACCACCAGCCGCCCTCGCTCGGGTGGAAGGAGATGCGGGCCTCGCCTCCGAACGCCTCGACGCTGATGGGGTCACGGCCGCGGTAGGCGTCGGGGTTGAGGGCGCTGACCGCGCCGCGCCAGCGTTTGCGGGCGCCCTGGCGGGTGATGCCCCAGGCTGCGCCGAGGTCGGGGTAGTTGGCGCCGTACATTCCGGCCTGGCCGGCGGCGGCGTCGGCCAGGCGCTCGGTCTCGTCCCTGATCTGCCGCAGGGCCCGCAGCGTCGCGAGGTTCCAGTCGGCGGTGTCGCCGTTCGCTGGCGTGAGCGTCTCGGTGATCTCGGGGGCCAGGTCGCGCAGATGGGCCTCGCGGGCGGAGATCCCGCGGACCAGCTCCAGGGCCGTGTCCTCGATGCGCGCGCGGACGGCGGCGGCCTGCTCGGCGGTGGGGTCGGTCCACGCGGGGTCGAACCGCTGCAGCAGGAAGGCGTCGATACGGGCGCCCGGGTCGGAGTCGGAGGTCGTCATACCCACCACGATACCCGTTCGGCAACTTAGTTACCGGAAAACTGGGATTCCTTCGGCAACTGGATTGTCTTGGGATCTTCCGCGGCTCGCCACCGCAGGGCTTGTTATTACCCCGGGGGAAGGGTGGCCTGGAGCAGGCGACTGATCTTCGGCGGCGTAGCTGTACGCGGACCCGGGTGGGCAGATATGACATGGGCGTCCGTGCACGACTGGGGGTGATGGGGGTGAGCGCCGTGTGGCCGCTGCGCCGGTCTCCGGAGGGGACCCGACGTTCGTGGCGTCAGCGTGAGGTGCTGCAGGTGATCCTGCGCGGTGAGTACGGGCCGCGGTGGTGGGAGGTCGCGCCGGCGTTCGCCGGGGTCGTGGTCGGCGTCGGCTTACCGCTGTTCGTCGTCGGCTGGCTGTGGGTCTGGGTGGGCTGGTGGGCGGCGCTGCTGGCCGCGGGCCTCTTCGCCTACGGGGCCCGCGCGGTGGTGCTGCGCCGGCGGGAGGTCGCGGCCCGCAAACGGCGCCGGGCAGCCTGGGAACGGGCGCGCTTCACCCTCGATGAGGTCGACGCGGCCGACGACCGGGGGTTCCGCCGGATCGTCGGCCGGCTGCTCGTACGGGACGGGTGGTCGGCCAAGGGGGTGCTGGTCAACGACCAGGGCGCGGTGCACCTGGTCGGCAACGACGGCGACGGGCGGCGGATGGGCTGCGCCTTCGAGCGCGGGATCACGGCGGCCGGGCAGGACGGGCCGCGCTCGGCGGCCCCGCTGCGCCCGGTGAGCGCGGCCCCGGACGACGACGGCCCGGAAGAGACGGAAGCTCCTGCGCCGTTGCTGCTGATCGTGTCGTCCGGGGCGTTCGCCCGGGAGCGGGTGGTGTGGGCGGCGCGCAACAACGTGCGCCTCGTCGACCGGGACCAGCTCGCGCGGTGGGCGGCCGGGGAGAGCCTGCGCGAGCTGCTGGACCTGAACCACGCGGACTGACCCCGGGACGCACGGAGGGCCCGGCTCGGCGGCCGGGCCCTCCGTGTGCTGCAGCTGGGGGTTCAGGTGCTGTGCGGCGGCAGGTGCTGCTCGGCCAGCTGCTCGACGGCCGCGACGCGCTCGGCGGTCCAGCCCGGCTGGGGGGTGAGGTTCTGCAGCAGGCGCGGGAGCTTCTTCGCGGCGACGACGGTGACGCCCTGGACCTCGATCCGGCCGGCGAACCCGGGGACCTTCGCGCCGTGGACGGCGACGAACGGCCGCACCGGAACCCCCAGCACCCGGCTCGCCTGCTCGGCCTCCCACACCACCGTGCGCAGGGCCTGGCTCTGGTCGTAGCGGCCGTAGCGCAGGGTGCCGCCCTCGAAGCGCAGCTTCGACTTCTTCGAGCGCCACGCCTTGGTGTCGACGTACGCGACGCCGGCGGCCCCGATGACCAGGTGGTCCAGGTTAGCCCGGCTGCCGGGGACGGCCCGGTCGTGGAGCACGGCGTAGCCGCGGCGGGTGAGCGGGGCGAGTAATCGGGCGGTCGCCACTTCGCCGGCGGCTCCCTTGGCCCAGGAGTTGTCCGCGCGGCGGTAGGTCTGCCGGATCCCGTACGCGATGACCGCGAGGGCGACGACCAGGCCGGCCTGCCACACCGTGGCGACGGCCGCGGCGGCGCCGAACGCGAGGGCGCACACGGCGGTGACGGGCAGCGCGGTCCTGGCCCTGTGGTGCTGCGCGGCGCGCTCGGCGGTACGGGCGGCCTCGGCGACCTGGCGGGCGCTCGCGCCTGCTCCTGGCCGTCGTCCTGGTGCCATCGCCATGAACGTGTCCTTCCTGCTGGTCGGTTGCTGCCTGTGTCGGAACCGTAGCGCTGTGCGCTGACACCGCGTCAGTACGCACGGACGGCTGTCCGGGGGGCGCCAGCTGTCCGGCGCCCCCCCCCGGGGGACCGGGCTACAGCTCCGGCTCCTGCCGGCGACGCTCGACCCACCGGTCGACGCGGGCGAGGGTGGCCCCGGCCCGCTCGGCGGCCTCACCGGTGAACCGCACGCGCCCCTTGCCCTCGCACGCCCAGCAGTCGGGCCCGCAGTCGAGCACGGGGCAGGGCATCGTGAGCTGGTCCATGGTGATCCTCCTCGGTCGGGGCCGCTGGCCTGATGGGCTCCGCCCGCCGCGGTTCTGGGAGGGGTGCAAGGCTCGCGCAGCGACCGCGCGCTAGCGCGGCTTGGCCTTGCGGCCCTCCCAGGTTCGTGGCGCCCTTGGGCATCAGGTCAGCGGTCACGACCGAGACACCCGCGCAACCACGTCGTACCGCGTTGACCACCGTGGTGGGCCTGCAGCACCCCGGCGACCGCCCGCTGCGGAGCACCCACCCACCCGTACCGGAACCGTCCTCGACCGGGGCCCGGGCCGTTCGGTCCCGCACCATGGGCCGGGCCGGAGCGGGGGGCTCCCTCGTCGGGCGGGCGCGCGCAGCGCTGCCGCAGGTTCCCGGGGGCCGGAGGGGATCGCGCCCCGCGCGACCCGCTTGCGGGCGCCGCAGGCGTCCTTGGAGGTTCCCGGGGTTCTGTGGCACCCTCCGGGGCCCGGTCGTCGAGGGAGTTCACCGCGACCCCACAGACTCACCCACCACCCGACCGCACCCAGCATGCTCCCCCCTCCCTCGGAGGAAGGGCCCGCCGGAGGCACCTGCCTGTGCCTGCACCGCCCGCCTACCGCAGCGCCCGTACCGCCGGGGGACCGCACAGCAAGTTGGGCCGGAAGGGATGCTTCCGGCAGCGACCCCCGCGGGGCCGAGCAAGCTGTAGCTTGCGACACTCCGTTCGCGCCTTCGGCCGCTTCCGGGTGCGCAAGCAAAGTTCCCCGACCGAGGGCGGCCGGGGAGAGCGGGAGGGTTCCGCGGGGTGCGGCTCAGCGTCGGCGGCGGCCCCGCTGGAACCCGCTCCGTGCGGCCTGGGCCGCCATGCCGTGGCCGCGGCGGCGCAGCTGCTCCGGTATGGCGGCGACGTCCTCGACTGCCGTGCGCAGTTCGGCGACGTCCGGGTACGGATGCCCGGCCTGCTCCTCGTAAGCGACCAGCACTTGCTCCACCGCCCGGTGCAGGCGCGCGACGTGCGGGTCGGCCAGGGGATCGGCGGAGACCTCGACGTACCCGCTGCGGGCCGGAGGGCCGGTGACCGTGCGCGTGCGGGCGCCGGGTGCGGCTGCCCAGCGGCAGGTCTCCGGGTCCTGGACCGCTTCGGTGAGGGGGTAGACCCAGTTCCTGACCTCGCCGTCGTACCAGTGTTCGCCCGTCTCGATCCAGTGCAACCCGTCCGGGCCTCGCCATAGAGCCGTCACGACGTCCTCCTCGTTCGCTGCCGGACGACCGTGCGCCGCCCCCTACTTACCCGTGCACCGAGGGGGAGCTGCCCGTGCCCACTGGAGTCCAAATTCGTGGCCGGTGTGACGGGTGGGGCTGAAACGGGCGAGGTGCCCGCGCACCGGCGTCCTCCTCGGGAGACTCCCCGCGACCCCCAAACCAGCAGCTTAATAACAAGCCCTGGGGATGCTGCCCAGCCAGAGACCGGGACAACACCGCGGCTGCGGCGCCGGGTCAGGCGGTGGCGATGCGGCGCTCGATACGGGCTCTAGCTGCGGCGTGGTCGGCTCGGCCATCGGGTCCGCGGGGGTAACGGCGCCGCGGCTGGGTGGGCAGCGTGGTGAGGACCAGGGCCGCTTGGTCAGGGTGGGTCTGGACTCCGGTGCGGACACCCTTCTTCGGGGCGCGCATCCACGCCTCCTCCTGGCGCCACCAGTGGTACAGCTCGGCCTCGATCGCGTACCTGCGGGCCCGTGCGGCGAGGCGCCCGTGGGCGCCCAAGGCGCGCGCGGCGGCGACAAGGGAGCCGGGCCGGGGTCGGTAGTGCGGGGTACCGGAACGCTGGGCGGTCAGGGTGCGGCGGGCGGCGTGCTGGTCGGCTCCGCGGCGGCGTACGACGGTGCCGGCGGCGGTGCGGCAGCGGTCACCCGGGGCGGCCTGGCAGGTGGGGCACTCGTGGTGCACGGTCATCACGGCCCGCGTGGCGACGAGCAGCTGCTGCATCCGTCCCAGGTGCCGGGTGCAGGTCCGCGGGGCGTAGCCGGTGCGTGCGCAGACCTCTGCGAGGCTGAGCGGCCGTCCGCCGTGCTCGGCGAGCTGCTGATAGATCCGTCCGGCGTGGTGCCCGAGTCCGCCGGAGTGGGTCGGGGTGGCGCGGCCGTGGGAGAAGACGTCGGCTTGACCGGCGGCGAGGCGGGTCTGCAGGAGGGAGGTCAGGGGGGAGCGGGGGGCCCCCTGGGGGGGCGGGTTTCCTTGTGTCCCACCCCGTGCAACGTGGGTGAATGCGGGGTGCTGCTCGTTGACGGGGAGTAGGTCGTAGGTGCCGGCGGGGCCGTCGTCGTCCGCGGTCGCGGTCCAGTGGTCGAGGGCGAGGCGGGCCAGGGCGCGGTGCATGGTGGAGCGGCCGTAGCCGGTGGCCAGGGCAGCGCGGCGAATGTCGAGGTTGATCCGGGTGCGGCCGGAGCGCAGGGCGAGCAGGCAGTGCAGGTCCAGGGCGGCGCGGTCGGCGGGGCCGGACTCGGTGGCCCACCGTTCGGGGCAGGCGTCGGCGGCCTGCTGCACTCGCGCGACCTGGTCGACGACGGCGTCGATCGTCTCGGTCCACTCCGGGTTCTCGTCGAGGACGGGCAGCTTGGCCGCGTACGCCACGCACCGGGCCCACTGGCGCTCCAGCTTGGCCGCGGCGTCGGAGGTGTCCAGCAGCACGCGCAGCGGGCCGACTCCGGGCGCGGTGGTCAGGTGCAGCAGGCCGCCCTGGCGGTACCGCTGGTCTCCCAGCAGCCGGGCGACCATGGGCAGGGTCCAGCGGCGCAGCGCCAGCTTCGTCAGGATCGACGCACAGACCTCGCTGACCCGGTCGGCGGCCGGCCGCCGGGTGAGCAGGGCCATGGTGTCGGCGTCCAACAGCGTGTTGGGCGTGCCGGCGAGCCGCGGGCCCAGCTCGTCGTCGAGGACCCGGGCATCGTCTCCTCGGGCGGCGGTCCGGGGGCGGATGTCCTCGCGGGCCGGGACGGCGCCGATGATGAGCAGCAGCCGGGTGAACGCCTCGGAGCCGTTGCCACAGGTGGCCGGGGTGAGCAGGGCGGCGGCCCGGCGGGCATCCGGCGGGCTCATCAGCTCGCTGCGGCGGCCGTTGCGGTGCGGGGCACCGATCGGGCGGACCGCGCCCGTACGGGACTTGAGCAGGCCGTAGTCGAGTGTCGGCAGCCGCTTCGCGGCGGCCACGGCGATAGCCTCGACCAGCGTGGCGGTCAGCAGGGCCTCGGCGGCCACCCACACGTGCCGCCCGCCGGCGGACCCGGAGGCGGCGAGCACGTAGGTCAGACCGGCTTCCTCCAGCCAGCGCAGCAGGGTCGCGAGATCGGGGCCGACGTCGCCGCGCTTGTCGTCCAGGTCGAAGCACAGCCACCGGTAGCCGCCGAACGCCGACGACAAGTAGACCGCGTACGGACGGCGCAGAGGCTTCGTCGGCAGGGAGCGCTCGGTGTACTTGTGCAGCCATTTGCCCTCGCTGGAGCGGGTGTCCGCGCGCACGGACAGCCGCGGGGACAACTGCAGGAAGACCTCCTGCAGGTCCACGCGTCCGCCACCGCCGCCGGGTGGAACACCGGGGCGGTGCGGGTGAATCCGAGCTGATGACGGGCTGTACACACCCGGCTCCGGGGACACCCCAGAGGCGGGCACGAGCTGTCCGGCACCGTAGCCGTCCGCTACGATGGGCACTGCTCCTAACTTCATAAGGCACGCCAAAGCCCCCCTTCCGCCGTGCGGCGGAGGGCCTCAACGCGACCAAGTAGGCGCGTGAACAGGGGCTCTAACTGAATAAGCAGTGAAGGGACACCACCCGCCCGGCAGTCGCCTGGTAAGCGATCTGCGGGGCCCGACTCGCCTCCTCTCCGGTTGTGCGAGGAACCCGGTTGGTAGCCGGGAACCTCTGGACTGGTGGCGTTGGGAGACACCACGGTGTTGCTGAGCGAAGCAATGGGTTACAGCGGGTCTGGGAAGCGACGCTGAACCCGGTACGTCGAGGGCGCCGCCCCGGTTGGAGGACCGGGGCTTTTTGGCGCCCTTCGGCTTTTTCAGACAATCAGCCGGTCATGGGAAGTTTCTCCCCTTCCTGCGGCCCGAAGGCGTCGTCGGCCCATACGGGGCGGCCGTTCTCGTCGAGCTGGTCACGCATGATCAGCTCCGCGATGTACTTGCCCATCGAGACGCCGGACGCTCTGGCGTTGGCGTACACCCTGGCGTGGACCTCGGGCGGGACAAGCGGCGCCAGGCGCACGAGGCTCTTGGACTTCGGATCGGCGGCGGGCGGCACGTACTCTCGCTCGCGCACATCCCGACTTCCGTAACGTCTAGGCATGCAGGCGATCATGCCATGAGAGCTTTACATGTACGGACGCAACGGGCGGATGTGTCTCGGTTTTTTTCTGGGGCGGGGGGCTTCTTCTGGTGCATTTCCGGGGGCGCCTGACGGGTGATTAGGGGCAACTCGGGACGTACAGGGGCGCATTGAGCCCTCCGTTCCTTGACGGAGGGCCGAATGGCGAAGCGGCAGCTTCACCCGATCGGGGGACCGCCCCGCCCTCTCATGACCGGCTGCCACGGTCGGGGTGGTCCGGGGTTGGGGTCGACGTTCTACGCTGGCGGGTACATCCCTGTCGAGGGGGGCTCGAATGCCTGACGAGAGCGTCGAGATGACGATTGACGGCGAGCAGTTGCGCGACTGCCGCGAGCGCCAGGGCATGACCCGCGCGGTCCTCGGCGGCCTGGTGGCGCGAAGCGAGGACTGGGTCAAGAAGGTCGAGCGGGGCGACAGGACCGTGCGGTCGCTGTCGATGATTGTCCGGCTCGCCCGCACCCTCGGCTGCCAGGACGTCAACGATCTGACGCGCGGTGAGGTGTCGGTGCCGATCGTGGGCGGCGGCAAGGTGACGCACCCAGGCGTCGCCGGGCTGCGCGCGGCGATCCACGCACCGCTGTTCACCGCGGCCGGGGCGCCGGAGGACGTCGGGGAACTCGCTGGCCGGGTGCGGCAGGCGTGGGACGTCTGGCACCGCGCCCGTGACCAGCGCACCGCCGTCGCCGCGGTGCTGCCGGGGCTCATCGCGGCGGGGCACGCCACGGTTCGGGCCGCGGACGCCGGGGAGCGGCGGCGGGCCTCGGTGATCCTGTCGGAGGCGTACGCGCTCGCGCAGCAGTACGCCGCGCACGTCGTGGAGCCGGAGCTGTACTGGGTGATCGTGGATCGGGCGCGGATGGCTGCCGAGCAGGCAGACGACCCGGTCGCGCTCGCCTCGGCGGCCTGGATCGTCGGCAACGGCCTGCGGGTGGTCGGCTACACCGACGAGGCGCTGCGGATGGTCGCGGATGCTGCCGACACCCTCCGCCCGCAGCTGGAGGGCGGCACGCCCCGGCTGCAGGGCATGTTCGGGTCGTTGTGTCTGCACGCCGCGGTGACGGCCGCGCAGGACGGCAAGGACGGCGACGCCTGGCGGTGGCACGGGGAGGCGGACCGGACCGCGGGCGCGCTCGGATCCGCCTACGCGCACCCGTGGACGATGTTCGGCACCGGCAACGTGGCCGTCCACGCGGTCACCATCGGCGCGGACCTGCGCACCCCGGGCATCGCCCTGCAGCAGCTGGCGGACACCGACCCGGGCTCGATCCCTTCGGTCGAACGCCGCTCGCGGCTGTTTTTGGATGCGGCCAAGGCTGAGCACGTCCGCAAGGAGAAGGCCAGCGCCCTGCAGTACCTGCGCTTGGCGTACGAGACGTCACCCGAAGCCGTGCGGTATGTGCCCTCGGGCCGGGCCCTGGCAGAGGACCTGAACCGCACGGTGACCGGGGCGCTCTCCCACTCGGCCCGCCAGCTCGCGGAGGACGTCGGCGTCGCAGCCTGATCTGCGGCTCACCGGTACGAGTGACAGCAACGGGGACAGTTCGTCCCCCTCGACAAGGGGGGACGAACTGTCCCCTGACTGTGTGTCAGCCCTGCGTACGGTCGGGTACGCCGCCGGTGCGGTACGCCGATGCCGATGCGTGCGCGACTCCAGCGGCGGCCCCCTCTTGGACGGACTGCATGATGGAGGCGACCCCGATGGGGACGACCAAGGAACTAGCCGGGCTGACCCAGTGGGAGCTGGACGGACTGCGCGCCGGAGAAGCAGCCGCCGGCGGCCTCCGTGAGGCCCTCGCTCGCGTCGGCGTCACGGTCCCGTCGCTGGCGGGCGGCTTCCCGGTCCAGGGCAACGGAAGAGTCCACCTGGGCATCTGCAACGCGGGCGTCGCGACGAAGCTGGCGGAAGTCCTCAACGCCGCGGCCGACGCGCTTCCCGAACTGCGGGCGCGCACGTGAACACCGGCGACGCAGCCCCGGAACCCTGCCGGCGGCTTCCGGTGCCCCGGCAGCGGCAACGCCCGGGGCGGGAGCCGTTCAACCAGCGGGCGGCGCTCGCGGGCCTCGGGGAGGCGCCGGATTGGCGCGGCTACCCGCTCCCACGGAAGCTGGGGAGGAGGGGAGAGCATGAACGCTGACCAGCCGCCGTCCCCGGGCGACCTGCTCGTCGACCGCAGGACCGGCCGGCCCGGCCGCGTGGTCTGTGTGCTCGACGAGTACGCCCGGCTCCGCCCGCTACGCACTGGCGCGCGCCCCTGGATTGCGCCGCTCTCCGCTGTCCGGCGCGCGACCGACGACGAGCAGCGTGCGGTCGTACGGCACGCGGGCCGCGTCCTCACCTGGCGGGGAGTGGCGGTCCGATGACCGCCAGCGCGCCTCGGACCTGCATGGAGGACCCGGTTCACCTGCCCGGCGGGTGGCCCCTTGACGACCCCGCTCCGGCTCCTGGTTGCGAACATTGCGCCGAGCTGGCCGCGGATCGTGCGGCAGCCCGTGCGGCCGGGGATCTGTCCGCCGTCAGCGACGCCAACGTCCTCATCCGCAGACACCCCGCCCACTGAACCCCCGCCCCTGGCCCCGGTCGCTCATACCGCCAGGGGCGGGCCCCGGCCAGCCGACCGCACATCGGACCCGGCCGGGGAAGGCTTCACCCGCCACAACCTGCCGGGCCCGGTGGGTGGAGCCCTGAAGCGTCCGCCGCCAGCCCGGCGGGCGGTCCCCATCGGCCCCGGCCGCGCCGATCCCCTGAGAGTGCGGCCGGGGCTCTCGGATGTTCTCTCGCTCGGTCTCTGCCAGCGCGACGACCTCGCCGCGCTCCCGGCGAGCGGTTTGACGACAGGACGGACTCCAACCTCCTCAAAAGCGCATGCGAAAACCTACCTCCTGGTTGACGCATGCGGAAACTAATGGAATGGTTGGCGCATGCGGAAATGGTCCGCGTGAAGGAGGTACGGCCCATGGGGCAGCGCGTCAACGTCTACACCTACCCGACCGAGTACGACGAGGAAGGCCCCAAGCTCGCTGGCTGGTTCCGCCTCGACTCCGCCACCCTGTACAAGGAGGTCACGGTGGACGGGGAGAGGTCCGCCAACCCCCTTCCCGATCACAGCCACCAGACGCTTTACCGCACCGCCCAGGGCTGTTGGGTCATGTGCACCTGGTCCCAGTACAGCGACATCGAGACCCGCTACGAGTTCGTCGACGACGAGACCGCGAAGGACTGGCTGCTGCGCAACGACGAGGACGACGCGGTCCAGCAGTGGTTCGGAGAGCTGGAAGAGGAGTCCGGGCCGAACCTCGGGGGACGCCCCGCGATCGGCGCGAAGTGGGAGGTGCGCCTGGACGCGGAGACCCAGCGACGGGTCACCGAGTACGCCGCAGGGCGGCCGCGGGCGGACGTGCTGCGGGAACTGATCGACGCCGGGCTGCACGCCCTGGAGCCCGCCTGACCGGCAGCGCAATCCTCCACCCGGGAAGGGACGACCATGCGCGACTACAGCCGGCTCACCCGCGACGAGCAGGCAGACCTCAAGGACGCCGTGGAACAGCTACGCGCCGCCGGCATCCTCACCAGCGTCTCCCAGGTGGCCAAGGCCGAGGACGACGTACGGGCCTGGGCCGCCGGCCGCCTGACCGGCGCCCGCCTGAGCAGCCGGTACGGCTGGGACGCCGACCACCTCAAGCCCGAGTACTGGCGCGACGAGAAGCGCGGACTGACGGTCCTGCTGCGCGAGGAGCAGTGGCGGGCGGCATCCGGCGCCGCCGCCGAACGGACCCGCAGCGGTGAGCCCACCCGGCTCGGCTTCCTGCACAAGCAACCCGACGGCACCACCGACGTGAAGCACCTGCCGGTGGTCACCGTCCACCGCCGCACCCGCACGCCGGTGGAACAGGCCCTGTCCGGCCGCGCATGGGCCGTGCAGGACATGCCGGGCATGGTCGCGGCGGAGATCCCGGTCAACTACCGCCACCACCCCGAGTACGGCTTCCCCTGCGCATGGTGTGGCGTGGGTGCCGCGCAGCGGCTGCGGCTCGACCAGCGCGACCGCCCCGGGCTGATGTGTGACGGCTGCGTGGAACTCCACGACATGTCCACCAGCATGTGGCCGCTGGAGTTCGACTGACCCACACACACCTCCGTGCCACCGCCCGGCCTCGCCGAGCGAGGGCCGAGGTCCCGCCCGCCCTCGTTCAGCCTTCGCCGTCTGGTCGCGCAGCGGGCGTTGGCCCGGGGCAGGCGGGGCGGTGAAGGCGTAGCGGCCGAAGAAGTTGATGTGGTCGTACTGGAGCGGAGAGAAGCGCTCCGGTCAGCACTCGGCGACCTGGGTGCTTCCCCGGATGGCGGCGGCTTCGAGTTCGGCTTGTCGGGCTTGGGCTTGGTGGTAGGCGGTGCCGTCCGGGCCGGGGAGGTGGCTGCGCATGCGCAGGATGCTGCGGCCGGCTTGGGTGGCGGCAGTCAGGTCCGTGATGGTCAGCCAGACGGCGTGTGCGCGGGCGGCGGCACGGTCGGCGTCGTCGCGGTGGCCGCTGTGCCACCAGCGCTCCGCGACGTCGCGGAGCACATCGACGGCCGCGGCGAGTTCGCCGAGGGCGGCCATGAGTTCCCCGCGGAGTTCGCGGGCTTGCAGGGCGTCGGGGTGGGACGGGCCGTGTGCGTCGGAGGTCGCTTCGTCGAGCTGCGCGGCCAGGTTGACGGCGGTGGTGAGGTCGCCGGCGGCGGCGTAGCGCTGGATGACCAGCGTTGTGGGGATGGGGCCGTGCTGGGTGGCCTCGTGCTCGTCAGCGGGGCTGCATGGTGCCGGCGGGGCGGCTGGCGTACAGGGCTGCTCGACGACCTGGGCGGCGGCGGGCATTGGTGCATTTGGGGCGGGTGACGGCGGTGCGGGGGGTGCCGGGCGTTTCTTGCTGGTCTTCCTGGTGCGGCGCGGTGGTCCGGCTTCGGTGACGGTGCCGTCTGGGTGGGCATACAGCGGCCAGGCGGTGCCGTCGCTGTCGACGGCGTCGATACGTACCGGGCGGGGCGGTCGAAGAACGGTGGCGGCGTGGGTGGTGACGGCCTGGAGGGCGGCCGTGCGGGTGGGGTACGGGCCGGGGGCGATGGCGGGGCCGGTGATGGTGACGGCGCCGGTCTCGTCGGCGTCGAGCCGGTACAGCGGCCAGGCGGGGACGGTGGTCTGCTCGGTCATGTCTCCCTCACTGGATGCTGATCGCGGCGAGCCGCCATGGTGCGTCGGGGTCGGCGCGCTGCAGCTCGGCGAACACCGTGGAGTGCTGCGGCTGGCCCTTCCAGTCGTTGCGGCCGTGCGGGGTGACGGTGATGTTCCACTGCCGGTAGGCGGTGGTGGGGGTGTCGGCGGGGCGGCCGGCCTCGTCGGCGGCGGTCAGCTTGACCGTGGTGTAGGCGCGGTGCTCGGCCCAGGTGGCCCAGTCCGCGCCGGGGGCGGAGCGGGCGGCGGCGGCGCGCAACTGCCGGGCGTACTCCTCGGTGCACCATCCGGCCTCGGCGGCGCGGCGGCCGGCGTCGTTGCGGCTGGCGTCGATCGTGGTGTCGTAGGTGAACATCGCGGTCAGCGCTCCCTCGCTGACGGCGCTGGCGTCGTGTTCGTCGACGTCGTCGGGGTGGGGGATGCCGCCGTGGGGGGTGCCGTCTTCGCCCTTGGGCAGGGTCTGGGCTGGCGTGGGGTCGGCGGGTTCCTCGTACGGGCCGGCGCCGGACGGTGCCGGGCTGGCCGTCGTCGGCTCGGGCTCCGGCGCCTGGTCGTCGTCGGCGAGGGAGCAGCCGGTGAGGAGCACCGCCACGGCGAGCACCGCCGCGGCGGCGGGCGGGCGCTGGGTCATCATCCGTACCTCCGGTACTTCTGCGGCTTGCTCGCGTAGTACGGCTCGTCCAGCTCGCTGATCTTGACGGCGTCGCCCGTGCCCGGCGCGTGGATCATCTTTCCGTCGCCGGCGTAGATGCCGATGTGGTCGTACGAGCCGTCGTTGAGGATGAACCCGATCACGTCGCCCGGCCGCAGTTGGTCGCGGGAGATGGCCTTGCCTGTGGTGACCTGCTCCTGGCTGGTGCGCGGCAGGGTGATCCGGCCCTGGGATGCCTGGTAGACCACGTACTGCACCAGGCTGCTGCAGTCGAATCCCTTGGTGCCGCCGCCTTGGGCGAAGCCGTAGCCGGGGCCGCCGACGCCGCCGCCGCCCCAGCTGTAGGGCACCCCCAGTTGCTTGCGGGCGTACTGCACGACGCGGGCGCCGAACTCGTCGGCGGGCTCGGTGGCGCCGCGGCTGTAGGCGGTGATGAGCTGCTGGATACGGGCGACGTACGCCTGAGTCTCCGGGTACGGCGGGACGCCGTTGTGCTCCTCGACGGCGCCGGGGCCGGCGTTGTAGGCGGCCAGCATCAGCTCCGTGGGGTCGCCTGCGATGCCGCGGACCTTCTCGGCGAGCCAGCAGTCGTACCGCCCTTGGGACATGATCGCGTCGGGGCCGGACCGGGGATCGGCGCGGCCGTCGCCGTCCGCGTCGACGCCCCACGTTTCCCACGTGCCGGGCATGAACTGGGACAACCCGATGGCGCCGGCGGCGCTGACGGCGTCGGGGTCCCAGCCGGATTCGGCGTCTATCTGCGCGGCGATGAGTGGGGCGCTGACGGCGTCGCAGAGCTGGCCGGCGGCGTTGACCCAGTGCTCGTACTCGTCGGGGACCTTCGCGCCGTTGAGGGGGAGGTCGTCGGCTCCGGCGGCCTGCTCGGTGGATCCGGCGAGGACGGCCACGCCCATGGCCAGGCCGATGAAGGCGGCCAGGGCGGCGAGCACGGCGCGGGCGGCGCCGTTCATGTGCTTACGCCTCGGGTGGCTGTCCCTCGATCAGGGCGCGCAGCCGCGCCTTGTCGAACCGCCAGGCGGCGCCGACCTTGAAGGCGCCGGGGAGTTGGTCCTTGCTCGCCAGGGTGCGGACCGTGCGCGGGCTCGTGCGCAGAATCCCGGCCACCTCCTCGACGGTCAGCACGTCCGGGTATCCGGCGAGCAACTCGCCTGTCTCGTCGTCCCCTTGGGTCATGGGCGGGCATCCTAGCCACACGCGGCCCCCTATGGCCGCATGAGGCATCCGCGGCCAATATCGCTCCCTGTGATCGAACTCGCACGTAGGATAACGTGTACGACCGATTGCGACCACATAGCTACTGTCGGGACCAAATCGGCTACGTACGAGGGGGGGTTGATCATGTCTGGTTCTCCGGGGAATCCCTGGCTGACGTCTACGACGTCGTCGGCGCCTGCCGTGAACGACGCCGCCCCGGCGGCGCCGGTTCCGCCGGCGCCGGCTGCGCCGGTCCGGCCGCAGTACGGCGTGGTGCCCCCACCCGCGGCCGGGCTCCGTTTCGCTCATCCCGACCGTGGTGCCCGCTGGTGGTGGGTCGGCTGTCACGGCGGCGCTGGCGTCACCACGCTGCACGCCGCCGTGGGCGCGGGATCGGATGATGCCGGCCGGTACTGGCCGGTGCCCGCCTCCGCCGGCCCCCGGTACCCGGTCGTCCTCGTCGCCCGGTCGTCCGCGGCCGGTCTGCAGGCCGCGCAGACGGCGGCACGGCAGTGGGCCTCGGGGCAGGTCCCCGTGAGCCTCCTGGGCCTGGTCGTGGTCGCCGATGCACCCGGGCATCTGCCCCGCCCGCTGCGGGATCTGCAGCGGCTGGTGGCCGGCGGCGTCCCGCGCTGCTGGACGGTGCCCTGGGTGGAGCCCTGGCGGCTGGGCGAGCCGCCCGCCCACCATCTCCCCCGCGAGCTGCAGCGCGCAGCCCGCGACCTGGCCCACCTCACCGAAACGGGGTAACCCATGGCGTATCTGGACGTCGATCTGCTGCACACATTCGCTTCCGCCGTGCCCGCCGATCTTGCGCAAGCCCCCAACCCCAAAGGCGGGGAGAACCCTCCGGGCTGGGGAAAGATGGTCAAGGTGCTCAGGTGGGGCTTCCGGGGCGCCACGCTGCTCTTCGTCGGCTGCGTCGTGTGGGTGTCCGTGCTGATCGCGGCGTCGTTCCACCGCGGCGAGTCCCGTGAGCACGTGTCCGGGCTGGGAAAGGTGCTGCTGGGCTGCATCATCGCGGGCTCCTCCTCCGGCATCGTCTCCGTACTGATCTGACGGGCTCGGGAGGAGACGCGCCATGACCGCACCCGACCCTTACCAGGACGAGCCCAGCCCCAGCCCATGGACGCGACCGTGGTTCATCGCCTCGGTCGGCTTCATGGGCGTGGTCGTGCTGATGCTCGTCGTCGTCCTCGTCGCCGGCGACGGCAACGACGACGGCGGCGACCAGGCGGCCCCGTCCCCGGCCCCGTCGACGAGCGCGTCCCGGCCGGACGCCGGCGACGGGGAGGGCTGCCCGGAGCTGGAGGAGAGCGACGAGGTGCCGGACGGGCCGCCGCCGGCGAACTGGGACCTGTTCCGCACCGTGGCGCTGCCCGTCTCGAAGGAGGCGGGCCCGGCGGTCATCGACGGCGACGTTGCCCGGTGCTACGCCCATTCCCCGACCGGGGCGCTGATGGCCGCCGTGCAGATCGGCACCCGCTACACCCTGGCCGAGGACTGGCAGACCGTCATGGAGGAACAGACCTACGGCGACGCGAAAGACCAGCTGATCGAGGCCCGGTCGGAGCTGGAGGCCACGGCGCCGCCGCCGGCGCCGGCGCCGGGTGAGCTGGGCCAGATCGCCGCGTTCGACATCACCACCTACAGCCCGGACACCGCGGTCGTGCAGTTGGTTACGCGGTTCGTCGACGGCTCGCTGCAGGCGTCGACCGCAACTTTGCGCTGGATGGACGGGGACTGGCGGTACGAGGTCTCCGAGACGTCCGCGCCGCAGAAGACGGTGCTGTCAACGACCGGTTTCACCGAGTGGGGCGGCGTCTGAGATGGGTTGGTGCGGCTTCTGGGACAAGTTGCCCGGCCCGAACGCGCCGGGCTGCAAGGCCGTGGAGGAGGGCGCGGACGCGGTCGGCGACGCCGTGGCCGGCGCCTGGGAGCGGATCGTGCAGGACCTGGCCGAAGCGGCGTCGGCGGTCGTGCGGGAGATCGCGACCGGCTGGCTGGCGATCGACAGCCCCACGCTCGATCAGGAGAGCGGGCCGGTGGGGTTCATTCACGGCTCCACCATCGCGCTGACCAGCTACGTCGCCGTCGCGTGCCTGATCATCGCGTCGGTCCGGCTCGCCTGGGAGCGCCGGGCCGAACCCGCCCGGCAGGCGCTCGCCGGTGTGCTGCGGCTGGTGGCCGCCTCCGCGGCCGGCGTCGCCGTCATCAACCTCCTCACGGCCGCCGGCGACGACTTCTCTCGGTGGATCGTCAACAGGAGTACGGGCTGCGGCGGCTACGCCGCGAACGAGGAATGCGTCGACGCCTTCGGTGAAAGACTGCTGCTGGTGACCGCGTTCGCGGCCGTCGACCGCCCGCTGACCGGGCTGATCTTCGTCATGGCCCTGCTGCTCATCGTGGCGTCGATCGTCCAGATCGCGTTCATGCTGGCTCGCAACGCCCTGCTGATCGTCCTCGCGGGCACGCTGCCGCTGACCGCCGCGGCGAGCACGACGGAGGCGGGCAGGGCCTGGTTCAACAAGAGCGTCGGGTGGCTGCTGGCGTTCGTGCTGTACAAGCCGACCGCGGCGATCATCTACGCCGCCGGATTCGCCTCCATCGGCAAGTCCGAGTCGGGCGAGTTCATGACGCAGGTCTCCGGCCTGATGCTGCTGCTCCTGGCCGCGCTGACGCTGCCCGCACTGATGCGGATCGCGGTTCCGGTGGTCTCGGCTGTAGGCGGCTGGTCGGCGGCCGGAGCCATTCAGGGCACCGGCCGGGCTGTCGCGCAGGGCGCCATGGCGATCAAGACCGGCGGCGGGTCGGCCGCGGCGCGACCCCCCGCCGGCGCTGCCAGGACCGGCGGCCGGCCCGGTGCCGGGGGCGCCTCCGGCACCGCCGGCGGCAGGCCGGGCGGGCGGCCCGGTGGCGGCGGGCCCGGAGGGGGCCGGCCTGATGCCGGCGGAGGCACTCGGACCGGCGGGACGGGCACCGGCAACGGGCAGGGCCCTGCCGGCGGGCGCAGCCGCCCCGTTCCCGCGCAGCCGCAGTCCGGGGCTCCGGCAGGCGGCGGCCCCCGCGGCGCCGAGGGCCAGCCCTCGGGCGCCCCCTCCCGGGGCACGACGGACACCGGCGGGCCGCCGAGCGGCGGCCGGCGGCGCAGCGACGAGGGAGGCCCGCATGGCAGCCGGTGAGGCCACGCCGCGGCAGCAGCGCACATACGGCAACTGGCGGCGCCCGGAGCGCGCCGGGATCGGCCGGCTGAGCCTGGGCGCGACGCTGCTGCTCCTCGGCGGCCTGATCGTGGTGCTGCTGGGGATGCTCATCTCGGTGCTGCTGGCGCTGGCGCTGGCGCTGGTCCTCGCCGTCGTGCTGGCACCGCTGGCGATCCGCGACCGGCATGGGCGCTCTCTGCTGACGCGGCTCGTCGCCCGGCTGGCCTGGCGCCGGCAGGTCTCCAGCGGCGCCTACCTGTACCGCTCCGGGCCGCTGGGCCGCACCGATCACGGCACCTGCCGGCTGCCGGGGGTCGCCGCGTCCTCGACTCTCACGGAGCATCAGGACGCCTACGGCCTGCCGTTCGCGATGCTCGCCTACCCCCACAGCAACCACTACGTCGTCGTCCTCTCCTGCGACACGGACGGCGCGGGCCTGGTCGACCAGGACCAGGTCGACATCTGGGTCGCGCACTGGGGGGCGTGGCTGCGGGACCTGGCCACGGAGCCGGGCCTGGTGGGCGCCACGGTGACGGTGGAGGCGGCGCCGGACTCCGGGGTGCGCCTCCACCGTGAGGTGCGCAGCAACACCGCGTCCGGCGCGCCGGCGCTGGCCAAGGAGATGCTGGAGGAAGTGCTGGCCGACTACCCGGCGGGCTCCGCGCAGATCACCACCCGGATCGCGCTGACGTACTCCGGCGCGGCACGGGCCGGCCACGAACGGCGCGGCCCGGAGGAGATGGCCGTACAACTGGGCAACCGGCTTCCCGGCCTCGTCGGCGGCCTGGCGATGACCGGCGCCGGCGCGGCCCGCGCCATGACCGCCGCGCAGCTGGCCGAGGCCGTCCGGATCGCCTACGACCCGGCGGTCGCCACGCTCGTGGAAGAAGCGCAGGGCCAGGGCGGCAGCGGCTTGACGTGGGACCAGGCCGGCCCCATCTCCACGCAAGAGACCTGGGAGCACTACCGGCACGACACCGCGCTATCGACGACGTGGGTGATGTCTGAAGCCCCCCGCGGGGAGGTGCTGTCCTCAGTGCTGACCGGGCTCCTCGCACCGTCCGAGGACGTCGCACGCAAGCGCGTCACGCTGGCCTACCGACCGCACGACCCGGCCGCCGCCGCCCGGCTCGTCGAGCGGGACCGCAAAGACGCGCTGTTCCGCGCCGGGGAGTCCCGCATCGGCCGGGCCCGTGACGACGCCTCCGTACTGGCCGCCAAGCAGACCGCGGAGGAAGAGGCCCGCGGCGCCGGCGTGACGCGGTTCGCGCTCTACGTCACCGCGACCGTCGCCGCCCCGGCGCACCTGCCGCGGGCGGAGGCGGCGATCGACAACCTGTCGGCGCCGGCGCGGATCGCGCTGCGGCGGATGAGCGGCTCACAGGCGTCGGCGTTCGCCGCGTGCCTGCCCATCGGCCTGGTGATCCCGCTGCACCTGACGATCCCGACCGCGTTCAAGGACAACCTGTAGGGGGCGGCATGGGGAAGGCGAAGAACACCGGCCCGCGGCCGCGGCTGCGCCGGCCGGGGCTGCGCGGCTGGGCCGGCCCCGGCGGCGGCGCCTGGCACTACCTCGACGCGCCGCCGGAATGGCGCGGCACCACCGTCCAAGTCTGCGGCCTATGGCCGTACGGCGCGGGCTCCGGCACCCCCATGATCGGCGTACCGCTGGGCCGCGACCTCAGCTCGGGCGCAACCGTCTGCTGCGACCCCATCTCGTGGTTCCAGCGCGCCCACCTGATCAGCAACCCGTCGCTGTTCGTCCTCGGCCAGCCCGGACTGGGCAAGTCGACCGTCATCCGCCGGATGGCCCTCGGCCTCGCCGGATACGGCGTACACCCGATGGTCTTCGGGGACCTCAAGCCGGACTACGTCGACCTCGTACGGGCCATGGGCGGCCAGGTCATCACCCTGGGCCGGGGCCGCGGCTACCTCAACGTCCTCGACCCCGGCGAAAGCCGCGCGGCGGCCGAGCGGCTGACCGGAGAAGCCCGGCGGGCGCTGGTGGCCGACGCCCGCGGGCGCCGGCTGCACATGGTCTCGGCCCTGATCACCATCCTGCGCCGGGAGCCGCCAAGCGACCGAGAGGAGACCATCCTTGCTGCGGCACTGCGGGTGCTAGACGAGCGCCACGACGGCACACCGGTCCTCGGCGACCTGGTGGAGGTGCTCAAAGCTGCGCCTGACACCGTCCGGGCGGTCGCTCTCGACCGGGGCGACATCCACCGATACCAAAAGATCACCGAAGAACTGGAGGGCTCGCTGACCGGCCTGCTGGGCGAGGGTCGGCTGGGCGAGACTTTCGCCCAGCCGACATCGGAGCCCATGCGGCTCGACCGCCCCGTCTGCTTCGACGTCTCCTCTATCGATGACTCGGAAGAGCTGCTGCAGGCCGCGGCTCTCCTCAGCTGCTGGTCGTACGGGTTCGGCGCCGTCGCCGCGGCGCAGGCCCTGGCCGACGCCGGCCTGGAGCCGCAACAGCACTTCTTCCTCGTCCTCGACGAGTTGTGGAGGGTCCTGCGCGCCGGCCGCGGGCTGGTCGACCGCGTCGACGCACTCACCCGCCTGAACCGACAGCGCGGCGTGGGCATGGCCATGGTCACCCACACCATGAAGGACCTGGAGAGCCTGCCCACCGAGGAAGACAGGATGAAAGCAAGGGGGTTCGTCGAGCGCGCCGGAATGGTGATCACCGGCGGACTACCGAAGGAAGAGATGCCCCGACTGACACGGGTCGTCGACCTGTCCGCCATCGAACAGCGGATCGTCACGGAGTGGTCCACCCCACCCGGCTGGGACACCACCGCCGCCGCCGAAGCCGCACCGCCCGGCCGCGGAAACTTCCTGATCAAAGTCGGCGGCCGGCCAGGGATCCCCCTCCATGTAGACCTCACCCGCTCGGAGCTGGACGTCAACGACACAAACCGGCTCTGGACTCGACAGCCAGCCGCCCGCTGATGGACAGGTTGGTGAAGCTGCGCCCCGCTGACTGAGTCAGAAGCGGGGCGCAGCCCGCCGTGCTTCGGCGCCCTCGGGCATCAGGACAGCGGTGGCGGCCCGGACGCCACCAGCTCGCCCCGGGCGCTCCCCGGGCCGCGGTAGCCGACGACCCGGGGGCCGGGTGGAGGCGGCCGGCCACCGTGACGCCAGCTGCGCGAGTCCGTCGTCGCCGGGGCCGAGCACCGCCCAACGTGCCGTCGAGCCCGGTCCCCGTTGCTCCCCGGCGCGTACGGGCCTGGGCCACGGCGGGACGGCCCGCGCTGGGGAGTGACGGGGTGGCTTTGTTCACGAGTTCCGACAGCAGATGTTCATGACTTCCGGAGTCACCTGCTGGCCGGACGAGTCGATGTTCACGAGAACGGGAGGCACCAACCCGCAGTCGGCAACGGAGCGCTGGCGGCTGCGGCCCTCGCCCGTAGCCAGCGCTTTTGCCCCGGACCCAGGACGGACGGGAGACGGCATCCCGTCGGTTGCCGCCGAGCTGCCTCCCGTTCTCGTGAACATCTGGCGGGGGCACCGCCTCCCAAACTGGTGGAGAAACGCTGCTCTGCCACGTGAACAGAGCCAGACGGGGCAAGCGGGGTCCAGGGGCCGGCGAAGGCCCCTGGTACCACGCGGCCTCCATGAGTCTGTGACCTGACCCCGTACGGCGTCGAGGACGCCTACGCGCGGTGGCCGTAGAGTACGAGCAGGCGCCCGCAGCCAGCTCCAATGGCTGCGGGCGCCCTTCGCGTACGGGGTTCTCAGACGACCTGCGTGCCGCCGCGGGCGCGGACCAGCTCGTCGAAGCGGCGGAGGATGTCGGCGTGGTCGAACGCGAGTCGCGGCAGGTCGTCCATCGGCCACCACAGGGCCACCCGGGCGTCGTCCCCTGCCACGATGGGCGTGCCGGTGGGGACGGTGGCGTGGTAGGCGACGGTGACGTACCGGCCGCGGGGGTCGCGGTCGGGCCGGTCGAAGACTCCGATCTCCCGCAGGGCGTCGTCCTCGGCGACGACACCGGTCTCTTCCTCCAGCTCGCGCCGGGCGCCGCGTCGGCTGGTCTCTCCGGGGTCGACGTGACCACCGGGGAGGGCCCAGTGCCCTTCGTAGGGGTCCCACTCCCGCTCGATCAGCAGGACCTGGCGGTCCGGGGTGGTGACGACGATGTCGGCGGTGTAGTGGATGGTCTCGGGGGTCTCGGTCATCGGTTGGTGCCCTCCAGGGTCGGGTTGGTGCGGTGGATGTGCGCGGTGAGCGCGTTCAGCAGCGCGGTGTGGGCGACGCGGGTCCGCTCGCGGCCGGCGGCCAGGGCCGCCTCGACGTCGTCGCTGAACCGCCGGGTCTGCACGTCGGCGTCGCCGAGTTCGATGTCACTCAGCTCGATAGCAGACCACGCCGCCTCCTCCGCGGCGGCGGTCAGCGCGGGGTCGGCGGTGGCGCGGGCGAGGCGATTCCGGGCCTTGGTGACCTCGGTGCGGGTGCGGTAGCGGGTGACACGGGCGGCTTTGGTGTCGGCCTCGCCGCGGCGGCAGTCGGACACCCACAGCCAGTACTGCTCGCGGAAGTCGAGGACGGCGTCGAGGACGGCGCCGCCGGCGTCGGCGACGCGCTGGCGCTGCTCGGCGGCGCGGGTCCGGCGGTCTGTCAGGATCTGGGTGCCGCTGGCGAGCGCGACGCCGGCGAGGGTGCCCAGGACGGCGAACAGGGTGCTCCACATGTTGGTCTCCTTTCTCGTGCTGGTCAGAGCAGGGCGGTCAGGACGGTGGCTGCGGCGAGGCTGCCTACGCCGACGAGAACGGAGTCGACGGCGGTCCGGAGTCGGCGGAACTTGCGGCGGGCGGCGGCCTGCAGGACCTCGACCTCGTCGGTGCCGGTCCCGGCGTCGAGGCGGGCCTGCAGCTCGGCGCGGGCCAGGCGGTGCCACATCGGCCAGCCGGTGCCGTCGAGGCTGGGCCGGACTGTGAGGAGCAGCAGCACGGTCGCGACGGCCAGGGCGGTGATGCCGGCGGCGCCGGTGGCCACGGCCGCGGCGGGCAGGTCGAGCTGCGGCGCGGCGGATCCGGTGCCGGCGAGCGCGGCCCCGGTCAGAGCGAGTAAGAGCGACGCCTTGCTGTCCGCGCGGGCCAGTTCGGTGCGGAGCATGGCGGCGGCGTCGGCCGCGCCCTGCGTCGCGTGGCGTACGGGCTCGGTGGTGGTCACGGGGGCCTCCTACCGCTCGATGGACGACGCGGTGACGACGGTGCCGTCGTCGAGCAGTACGGATCCGTGCGCGACGTGATCGTGCTTGCGCTCGTGGCGGTACTGCAGGGGGCCGGTGGCGTCGAGAAGCGCGGTGAGGGGCTCGTCCAGGTCTCCTTCGGGAGCGAGGACGACGTGCACGCACGGGGTGCCGGTCTCGTCGTAGAGGTGGACGCTTTCAGCCCACTGGGTCCAGTCCTGCAGGACCCATGGGATCAGGGCGCGGATACGGGAGGCCAGGTCGGCGGCCGTGCGGGTGCACGGGTGCTCGATGAGCGGGGTGTCGGCGTAGAGGTGGCTGGCGTGGACCGGGGTGCCGTTCCAGGTCCCGGACACGGTGGCGCGGCCCATGACCTCGGTGCGGGTGTGGGCGATCGGGGCGGCCAGCGCGGCACCGATCCGGTCCAGCGGGCCGACCTCGTCGGTGTAGGGAAGTCCGGTCTTCACGAGCAGGCGGACGCCCTCGGCCTGGAAGGGGTGGAGGCCGGCGCGTAATCCGGCGGTGTCGCCGAGCTGCTCCAGGAGGCCGGCGGCGGTACGGAGCAGCGCGGGCAGGCTGTGCAGGCGCGGCTTCATCGATGGCTCGGTGGTGGTCACGGGGGTTACTTCTCCTTCTCGTCGTCGAATGCGTCGGTGATCAGGTCCGGCCAGCCGGTGTGGCCGCGGAACTCCAAGCGGTGGCGCAGCATCGCGGCGGCCTGGTCCCGGGGGACCTGCAGCGCGAAGTCCTCCATGGCGCGGGCGACGACGTCGCCGACGCTGACGCGCAGCGGGATGGAGATGTGCAGGTCGGTGACCGGCTCGGCGAGCTGGGCGCGCACCGCGGTGGAGATGGCGTGGTCGGCGGCGGCCTGCAGCTGCTTGCGGTAGTGCTCGTTCGCCCGGCGCTGCCGACGTTCCTGTTCCAGCCGGAGCAGGCGCGGGGCCAGCAGCGCGGCGAGCACGGCGAGGGCGAGGGCAGTGCCTACGAACCAGGCCACGGGCTACTCCGCCTCGACGTCGGCGGCGCGCTCGGGCGGGGGGATGACGACGCGGCCGTCGTCGATGGCGGGGCGGTCCCGCGGCACGTAGACGGGCTGCGGGTCGTGTCCGTCCTCGGGCTCGTAGATCTCGGTCTTGGTCATCAGGCCGGTCAGCTCGTTGACGACGGTGCGGTGGTGCTGCCAGCCGTCGTGGTCGAAGAACATGCCGATCGGCTCGCGGCAGGTGGCACACAGCGCGTCGTCGGGGTGGATCAGCTCGTAGTACAGATCCTCGGCGTCGCTCAGCGCGGCGCCCGGGGCCTCGAAGCGGCCGTCGAGGGATTCGAGCAGCTCGGCGACGGTGCCCATGTGGCGGTCGCTGACGGCGGCGAGGGCCTGGCCGACGACGGCGAGCAGGCCGGCGGTCTCGGCCGTCACGCCGGCCAGGTGGGCGTGCAGGGCCTCCAGCGCGGTGCGCGTCCACCGGAGTTCCTCCGGCGAGGGCTCCGCCCCGCCGCTGGCGGCGTCGAGGCCGAAGCGTCCGCCCGGCGCGGACAGCGGCGGCCTGAGCGGGCGCCCTTCGGAATCGACGGCGGCCCGCGCCTGGTGGCGGGTGCCGCGCTCGGCGACGGGCAGCGGGACGACGGCCGCGACGCGCTCGCCGTTGCGGGTCACGTAGGTGATGACGCTGTCGTCCTTGGCGCGGTCGACGACGCTGGCGATCTCGTCGCGGACCTTGCGGATCGGGGACTCGTACTCAACTCCGGTCATGTACCAATGGTACATTATGACGTGTACCAAGGGTACGCATTCGCGGGAACTGGCCGGGGAAATCTGCCGGTTGCCCGGCGGCGGCCCGCGTCACGTCGGCGACGGTGACGCTGCCGGGTCCGCCCGCCGCTGCTGGTGACGCCGTCTCATCCGGTCCCCTTCGGCGGCGGTACGGTACGGAGAAGGCCCGGAGGCAGCTCCAATGCCTCCGGGCCTTCTTGCTGTCGAGCGCTTGGCGCTCAGCGGCTCGCCGGCGTCGTGCTCTCGTCCGCGCTGGCCGGGTCGTTGCCCCAGATGACCCGGAGTCGCCAGGCTTTGAATCGCGCGATCAGTCGGCGGATCACGCCTGGCTCCCGGCGGGGAGGGTCTCCCGGGCCAGGCTCGTGCGCCGCTCGTGGGTGCGGTCCAGCTTCTCGCGCATCGCCTGGGCGGTGTCCTCGGCGTCGGGCGGGATCTCCGGGAGGGCGGGGGCCCCCTCTTCGGCGAGGATGCGCTGCTCGTACACGTCCAGCTCCGCGTCCGTCTGGAACCAGCCCATCTCGGCCGCCGGCCGGACGCGGTCGCGCCAGGCGTCGATGGCGGCGCGGGCCTCGTCCACTGCCACGACGTAGGCGTGGTGCGCGGCCATCCAGTGCGCTGCGGTGCTCAGTTCCTCCCAGCGCTTCTCGACCAGGTGCAGGGCGCGGTCGCGCGCGCGGCGTGCCTGCTCCATGTCGTCGAGCAGCGGACGCAGCCGGTTGTACCGGTGGACGGCGCAGTAGATCGAGTAGGAGCGTGCCGAGGCTGCGGCGACGTCGTCGCCGGTCCGCTCGGGGTGCTGCCGCTCGAAGGCCAGCAGGTGCTGGCGGACGTCTTCAGGGCTCGTGCCGTCGATGCCTTCGACGGCGATGGCAGTGGTCAAGTTGTTTCCCTTCTTCGGTCGGTGGTCGGGATCGATCCCCGCGGAGCGGAGATCGGCGTAGACGGTGGGCCTGCTGACGCGGGCGGCCTCGGCGAGGGCGGAGACGGTGGTCTCGCCCGCATCCCAGGCCGCAGCGATCAGCTCGGCGCGGCGGCCGGGAGCGGACCAGGTCCGCAGGGCCGCCATCGCGTCGTCTCGTGTCGTGCTCACCTCTTCATAATCATGTCAAACCATTTTACATGGCAAGTCATTTGACATTGGTCGGCTGGAATTCGCCGTCCTCCGTTCCGCCGTCGTCCCGCTGCAGAATGCGGTCGCCGCGCTCCGGGACGATGGTGATCTGCTGCCCGTTGTCCAGGCGGACGGTGAACACCGCCCACTGCGGCCCGTCGCCGGTTCGCATGAGCGCGGATCGGACCACTTTGCCGGTCAGCTCCAGGCGCACTGGGGTGCCCGGCTGGGCCAACTCTCGGGCCAGTGCGTGCTGCTCGGTGGCTGCGGCCAGCCGCCGCGCTACCGGAGCCGGAGCGGTCGTCCGAACCCGGCGCGGGCGCAGCGGCGGCACCGGGTCCGGGCAGCGGCAGGTACGCGGCGCCTCGGGCACGGCTCTGATGACCTTGCTGCAGCGCCCGCACGGCCACACCAGATCGATGCTCTCGGTCACGACCTCATCGCCTTCCGATCAGAACCAGTGGGGCAGGACATGTGCTCTGCCTCGCTCACGGCGTCGTAGTGCTGGGTGCGCCTGGTCTGCTGCTCGGCGGCCCGGCGCTGGCGCCGGCGTCTCATCGGCTGCTCCTCTTGGTCTGGGGAGCGTGCGTCTGCAGGACGGACTGGAGCGTGTGCAGCACGTTGTCGCGGGTCCTGCGGTTGGAGGACAGGATCTCCTCGCACTCGTCGGCCCACTGGGGTACGGGTCCGGCGCGCAGCAGCTCGACCGGTCGGCGGTCGTCGGGGTGGGCGAGCCAGGTGCGCAGCGTGGCCGCGTCGGCGCCGTCGAGGGCGGCGGCGAGCAGGTAGCGGGACAGGATCCGGTGGCTCATGCTCTGCCAGAAGTCGGTGTTCGGCGCGTAGTCCTGCAGCAGGGAGGTCGCCGTCGCCTGGGCCGTGTCCGGGTCCGAGCAGGCGGCGATGTCCAGCACGTAGGACATGCGCTCCGCCGCGATCACGGCGTCGAGGTGTTTGCGGACGCTGGCGGCGTCGACCCCGTCGAGGCGCTCGGCGAGCAGCGCGGCCACGGCGGGCTTGGAGCCTCGGCGCTCGGTGTCGGTGAGGGCGAGGTAGGCGGCGCGCACCTGCTGGCGGGTCCCGTCGTCCGCCGGCAAGCCCTCGGGGGCACGGCCCCCGGCGATGTCCTGCGCGATGCTGCGCTGGGTGGCCGCTCGGCGGCGGTGCTCCGGGGCGACGGGTTCCTCGACGACGGCGAGGCGCTCGTAGACGTCGGCGCGGGCGAGGTGCTTGGCGGCCCACACCTCCCGCTTCTCCTCGGCGGCCGGGGTGCCGGTGGCGTCGAACGCCGCGGTGTACGCGACGTCGATCTCCCTGCGCAGCTCCTCCGCCCGGTCGTGCAGCTGGCGGGCCTCGGCGCGCCGGGCGTCCCCCTCGGCGCGGGCGGCCTCATCGTCCAGGGAGGGCAGCAGGGCGCTGACGGCCCGCCGTTCTCCGACCCGGTCCTCGTACCACTCGTCCAGGTACCGGGCGTGGGTGGCGGGGTCGGCCGGGCCGCGGCCGATGCCGGTGCGCCGGCGCTCCATGAGGACCCACGCGCCCACCGTGGTGGTCCACCGTTCGTGGGCGGCCTGCCGGGAGCTGCCCGCGGCGTCGCCGATGTCGGTCCAGCTGGCGCCGCGCTCGCGTTCGGCGACGGCGGCCCGGTCGACCAACTGCGCGGCAAGATCCTGGAGGGACAGGGCCCTGCGCAGCAGGCTGCCGGGGTCGTCGTCGCCGAACGCGACGTCGTACAGGGCGGTGTCGGAGATCTCGCGCAGGGTCTGTGTGAGGGCGAGCATCGCCTCGTCGGCCGGGGCGAGGGCCGGGGGCCGCTCACGCTCGGCGGGTGTGTTCGCTTCAGTCATAGAGTCAAGGTATCCCTGACAGCCCATTACGTCAGGGGAGCCTTGACGACTGGCCGGATGGTGCCGGTCTTAGGCCGGAAAGGAACGCACAGGATAATGACGGTTATCCTGTAGACTGCTGCGAACCATCGACCCTGCTCGGACAAGGGGATGCCGTGCCCGCCTTCCAGCGCCTGACCCGTGCCGACCTCGACCGGCTCACCCGTGCCGAGCTGCAGGACCGGATCGAGAAGGAGAGCGCCTACTGGGACCGCAAGTGCCGGCGCGGGCTGAGCGAGACCGATGCCGCCGCGCACCGGGAGTTCGGCGAGATCCTGCACGCCGCTATCGACCCCGGTGCCTCGCTCGCCCACGTCCGGGAGTACCTGGAGACCGGCCGGGACAACGGCTACTGGGACCAGCGGCCGGGGCAGCGGTAGTGACCGCCGTCGTGCCGGCGGCCGGGGAGCTGGCGCGAGGCGCGGCGGATCCGCGGGCGCTCTGGCCGGAGCACGCGCAGAAGCTCTCCGCGCACCTGGCCGGCATCTACGGCGAGGACGACGCGCTGCCGGTACTCGCCGGCGGCTGGATCGCCAGCCAGCGCTCGACGAACACGCAGAAGGCGTACGCCCGCGGCTTCAAGGTGTTCGAGGAGTTCGCCCGGGAGCACGGCGCGCACCCGCTGGCCGTGCGGACGGGCCTCGCTGATGCCTTCCGGCTGCATCTGGAGAGCGCCCCGACCTGGCGGCGAGTCAAGGGCGGCCAACTGGAGCGCACTGGGGAGCCGTACTCCGACAACTCCCGCGCCGCGGTGCTCTCCGCGGCCAGCTCGTTCTTCGACTACCTCGACAAGGTCGGCGACGAGGCGGTGAAGAACCCCTTCGACGCGGTCGCGCGCCCGGTGCTCGACCCGGACTTCTCGCCCACCCCCGGCTACACCGAGCAGGAGTGGGCCGCCCTGGTCGCGGTCGCCCGGGACCACCACCGGGCGGCGGCGTACCGCAAGCGCGCGTACGCGCTGCTGCTGGTCCTCTACACCTGCTGCCTGCGCATTGACTCCCTGCTGAACGCGCGGGTCGAGGACCTCGGCCAGGACAAGGGGCACCGCGTGCTGCGGGTGCGAACCAAGGGCGGCGGCCGGCGGGCCAAGGCGATTCCGCCGGTGGCCTGGGACGCGCTGAGCGACTACCTCGACGGCCGCACGGAGGGCTGGCTGTTCTGCACCGCCAGCGGCAACCGGCTCGACGAACCGGCCGTGTGGCGGCTGCTGCAGTCCCTGGCCCGCCGCGCCGGGCTGCCGCTGCGCGGCCCGCACGGCGTCAAGGGCGACGCCGTCACCCACGCCCTGGCCCGCCCGGACGCCCGCCCGGACCGGGTGCAGCGCTGGGCCGAACACGCCAGCGCCCGCACCACCCAGCGCTACAACCGGCGCAAAGAGCTGCTCGACGACAGCCCCGGCTACGCCCTCGGCGCGGACCTCGCCGGCGCCCTGCAGCACGGGCAGCCCCAGCGCGGGCGCGCGTAGGACGGTCCAGAAAGTCCAGCCGCCGGCGGGCACGGGCATGTGCGCCGTACGCGACAATCGGCGTGTGCCGGAGTACCCGTCGATCGCCGCGCTGGACCGCCTCCTGGACGACCTCGTCGTCGGCGAGGCGCGGCGTCGGCAGCTCGGCATGGTCCGCGGCGAGCTGCTGCGGGCTCTGGGTCAGGACGCGCTGCCCGCCTCGACCAGGCGCAGCCTGCGGCAGTTGCTGGCGGAAGAGGTCCTCAGCTCGTACCTCCGCCTCGCGGAGTCCGGCGCGCTGCGCGCCCGTCTGGTCGGCGGGCAGCGTCCCCCGACGTCGGAGGCGACGAACGAGATCCGCCGGCAGTGTGTGGACGTGCTGCGCGACGCGGTCGGGCTGCCCGCGCTGCTGCTCGGTGGCGGGGCGCTGCCGCTGCAGCCGACCCCGGCCTTCGGCGACTTGGCGGCCCTGCGTCGGCAGCTCGACCGTGACCTCGCCGGGCACATGCCGCCTGGCCGGATACGGCTGACCGCCGTCCTCGGCCTAGTCCTCGACGCGGCCCCGCGGTCCGGGGAGCTGGCCGCGCTGCGCCTGGCCGACGTCACCCCGGGCACCACCGCGGTGTACGTCGAACGCCGGCCGCAGCGCGGCGGCGGCGATCCGGACGGCGCGGGCGGCTGCGTCGAGCTGTCGCCGCTGACCCGGGCCGCGCTCGACCGCTGGCTGCCGGTCCGTGCGGAGCTGGTCGACCGAGCCCATGGCACGTCGCGGTTGTGGGTCTCGCTGTGGCACAACCACGACGGCCACGCGGGCGAGGAGGGCGCGACGCTCAACCGTCCCCCCGGGATGCCGCTGGAGGAGAACGGGCTGGTCACCTCCTACCGCCGGGGCCGGGCCCAGTACGGGCTCGCCGGCCTGCTGCCGCCGAAGCTGGAGCAGCTGCGCCGGGCCGTCCTCGACGCGACGCCGCCCCGCGCTGTCGAACCGGCCGAACCCACCCTTCCCCCCTGGCAGGCGCTTTGACCTGCTCTTTCAGGAGCGGCGCCGCCGCAGGGCTTGTTATAAGCCGCTCGGCGGCTTGCGGGCTGTTAAACGACGTCGTTTACTGGATGCATGGCAACGAAGCGAATCACGCTGAACCTCTCCGTCCAGCAGGCCGGGCGGCTGAGAGCTTTGATCAGGAAGCACCGGAAAGCCGAGACGAACTTCGTGGAAGAACTCGTCGAGGAGCGGGCGGAAGCGCTGACGGAGACGGGCGGGTCCCTGCAGTGGGAGCGGGCCGTCAAGCGGCTGCGCCGGCAGGCGCGCGTCGAGGCTGCCCAGGTGCGGCCGGAGCGGTGGCCCACGCTCGATGCCCTCATGGGCCAGGCCCTGGTGGCACGGCTGCAGCAGCCGGATCTGGCGGGCCCCTGGGTGCCGCTGAGTAGGGCAGAGCAGACCCGGCTGTCACTGTCGGGGCGGTGGCCGGCCTGCGTGTCGGGGTGCGAACACGGAGTGGAGGAACGGGCGTTCACGCTGGCTGAGGACGTGGTGGTGCAGCTGCGTACGGCGGCCTGGCGGATCTCCGAGCCGGTGCTGAACGAGCTGGAGGAGAAGGGGCTGACCGGACTGCAGAGCGCTCTGAGCCCGGAGGAGCGCGCCGAGCGCGAACGGCTCGCGGCCAAGCTCTACCCGTCCAGCCGGATTGCCCGCGAGGCCGTCGAGGAGCACTGGCCGTTCACCCTGGTAGCGCCGTCTCCGGACTGAGCAGCTCCGGCGTTCTATAAACAACGTCGTTTAAAGAAATGCACCGCTTTGAACAGCAGTCTTTCGCACTAGATCACCCTCCATGGAAATGTTTGAATGGGCGCAAGAAAGGGTTTATAACTGCTACGGTTTCTATTCCTTCGGTCCTTTAGGGAGGCGTGATCAGTGAGCAGCACCACGGCAGCGGCGGAGGTCCCGGCCAGCCGTACGGAGGCGGACCCGGAGCGGGTGGCCCGTGCGGAGCCGTGCGGGCACGTCGGTGAGGTGTCGGTGTACGGCTGGGGGCAGGCTCCGCCGTATCTGCGTACGCAGACCCAGCTTGGCGGCGAGCGCCTGAAGCTGGCGGACGGGCAGCAGCCGCTGGCCTACCTGCGCACGCGGGACTACGGGGATGTGCCGCTGTACGACCTGGCCGGCGCGGTGAAGATGAAGCCACTGGGCTCGAAGACGAAGGCGGCGATGCGCCGGCGCCGGACCTGCCCGCAGTGCGGGAAGGTCCGTACGTACGTCGTGCGGCGGCAGTGCGACGTCTGCAACCGCAGGGCGCAGCAGGCCCGGGAGCGGAAGCAGGCACGGACCTGCTGGGACTGCCGGAAGGTCTTCCCCCGGCCACTGCCGAAGGAGCACCACCGGTGCGGCGGGTGCCGACGCAAGCAGCTCGCCGAACTGCGCCGCAAGGCAGCCGAGTGGGTGGAGCGAGTCACGGTGTGCGCCGGGGAAGAGTGCTCGGTCAAGCTCGTGACGAAGAAGGAAGCCCGCGCGCACCAGCGCCAGCAGAGTCTGCACTGGGGTTCCTGGAGCCGGGCAGCGCACTGGCCGTTGCGCTGCCCGCCGTGCACGGAGACGGAAGATCGGCGGCAGGCGGACCAGCGGGCCCGGCGGGAGCAGGAAGAGCGGGAGCGGCAGGAGGCGGAGCGCCAGGCGGCGCGTGCGCGGGTGCGCTGGGCGGCGGAGGCCCTCGTCGACCCGGATGTGGTGGTGCTCGACACGGAGACGACCGGTCTGCACGGTACGGCGCGGATCGTGGAGATTGCCGTGCTGTCGTCGTCCGGGGAGGTGCTGCTGGACACTCTGGTGGATCCGAGTGGGCCGATCCCGGCAGAAGCCTCGCAGCTCCACGGGATCACGACCGAGATGGTGGCCGGGGCGCCGGCGTTCTCGCGGGTGCTGCCGGACCTGGAGCGGGTGCTGGAAGGCAAGCGGTGCCTGATCTACAACGACGTGTATGACCTCGGCCGGCTGCGCCACGAACTGACCCTTCATCACCTCGACCATGCGGCGCGGGCCTCCGCCTCGACGACGACGGCGGGCGCGGGCGCGGTGGCGGAAGAGGTGCGGGAGCAGGCTCTCGCTGCCGCCCGTACGCGGGCGGCAGCGTGGGTGGACGCGCTGCACGTCGAGGACGTGATGGGCCCGTACAGCGACTGGGTGGGGGACTGGAACGACTACTGGGGGAACAACGAGTGGCAGGCGTTGCGCGGCGGGCACCGGGCGGCGGGCGACTGCCGCGCGGTCCTGGACTGCCTGCGGGCGATGAAGCGCAGCGGCGAACACGAAGGCGGCGAGGGCGACCTGGACGAAGGGGAGGCGCTCTGATGCCGCAGATTCGGCTCATGGGCTCGGACTCGGCCGACGTGCAGCGGACGGCCGACGCTGTCGTCCGGGCGCTGCGGGCGTGGCCGGAGACCCGGGTCGGTGACGTCTCCACCCCGGTGCCGAACCGCCGCGGAAGCGGGTGCCGCATCTACATCGAGGTCCTGGCGGACGTCACCACCGACAGGGTCGAGGTGACCGTCGAGCGGAACGACCAGGACCAGCCTGAGCCTCGTACGACGGGGCGGCGGGGATTCCCCGCGGGCCGGGCGCAGTTGGGGCGCTGAGCGCTCAGCGCCGGTCGGGCGTGTTGTGCAGGTACTCCAGGCGCTGCTGGGCCATCGACAGGTGCCTGCGGTCGAGCGCGGGCAGGGCACGTAGCAGGCTGATCAGCTCGGGGCCGCAATCGCGGGCCTGGGCCGAGTCGGACATCTGTGTCCAGCAGTGGTGGGCACTCGTCGCCGTGGCGAGCACCTCCGGTGCGTCCGGCGGCTGGTGGGCCAGGCGGGTACGGCCGGCGGCGATCCATAGCTGCGTCGCCAGCTGGTAGTTGCCCTCACGGCGGGCGAGGTCGGCCCGGATCTCGACCCACTGGGTGGCCTGCGGCGAGTTGATGCCGTAGGTCTGCAGCGTGTGCTGCTCCCATGCCTGGGCGAGGCGGGCGGCCTCGCGGTGCTTCCCGGCCTCGGCCAGCGCGTGAATGTGCGGTCGAGGGTCCTGCGGTTGAGCCGCCGCCGGTGGGGTCGCCGGCGCGGCAGGGGCAGCGGGCTGGACTGCGGTCGGATGGGGTGCGCGGACCGCCTCCTGGACGGGCTCCGGCTGCTGCTGGTGCGCCGGGGCGGGTCCGGCGCTCCCGGGTCGCGTGGAGGGGCTTGGGGCGTGCGCTTCGGGCCTGGGTGCGGGTGCGGGGACCTCCGCCGCATCCGGCGGCCGTTGCGGGGCAGCGGTGGCCGGCGCGGGCGGTACGTAGTACGGCTCGGCGGGCTCGGGGTGTCGGTTCAGGCCCGGCGCGACTTCGGCCGGCTCCGTCCTACGGCGGCGCCGGGGCAGGACGGAGGTGTCGCCGGCGAGGAGCCGCTGCACGTTCGTCTTCGGCGCGGACGCCTCGTACGACGGGGCGGCGTTGATCTCCGGGGCGAAGGGGAGGACCAGGGCGCCCGGCGGCAGGGCGGCGGTGCCCACGGTGAGCGCGTGCAGCCGGGAGTTGGTGGGCCGCTCGGGCTGGTTGCGCAGCTGTTCTATCCAGGCGCGGGTGTAGGTGCTCACCCCGGTCCCGGGGGCGGCGAAGCCGGGCGGGGCGATGACGCCGTACACCTCGGCGGTGCTGGCCGGCAGCGTGCCGTACTCCTGGAGCATGGGCCAGGCGGTCTTGTCGGCCGCGAGGTCGAACAGCACGGTGGTCAGGCCCGGCGGGCGGGTGTGCAGCTCGGTGCCGAGCCACTCCCAGGGCAGGGCCGTGTAGCGGGCGGTCGCCGTGGTGGTGCCCGGCAGGGCGAGGTAGAGGTTCTGCCCCCGGCGGTCGGTGGTCAGCCGTCCGGAGAGGTAGACCAGCAGCGGCCCCGGGGTTGCCGCGGCGGCCCGCAGCCGCACCTGCAGGGAGTTCTGGTCGCGGATGCCGTCGAGGTACGTGGTGTCGCTGGGCACGTCGCTGCCGAGCAGTACGGGCACGGGGACGACGGACAGGGCCGCGAGGTTCGCGGACGGCACCACCTGTACGTTCCGTCGCCGGGCCGCGGTGTCGCTGGCGAGCAGCAGTACGTGTCCCCGCTGTTGGTGTCCCGCCCCGTTGAACTGCATAGACATCACCGTACTCATACGTAGAAAACCCCGGCGGGGAATTCCGCCGGGGCTGTTGCTGCAGCGTGGTTATGTGCCGGCGCCGGAACCGGCGCGCTGGGGGATCTCATCCCAGGTGCGGCCGTCCAGCTCGCGGCCGGCAACGCTCTTGCCGACCCGCACGGCGATCGTGTCGACGTCAAGGAGGACGCCGGCGTTCGTCACGTCGCCCGGCTTCATGGCCCGCAGCCCGCCGCCGCGGAAACTGCCGCCGGCTTCCCGGATCACGGCCGCGGCGCGACCGCCGCCGGGCGTCTCGTAGGCGCGTCCGCCGGTGAACGTCGGATCGTCCTCCACTGCGGCGGGCAGGTGCTCGCCCCACTGCTTGAAGAAGAACGGCACCGGCGGTGTGGCCTGCAGGCAGGTGTCGCGGACGCCGCGGACCCACTGGGGGTGCATGGGGCGGGCCCGGGGCCCGGACTCGCCTCCGGCGATGACCCATCCGATGCTGTCCAGCCGCAGCCCGTCGAGCGGGCCCAGCAGTGGCTCGCAGGACAGGAAGCGGACGGCGGCCGGGACCCGGCGCAGCTCCTCGACCCGGTCGAGCTGGCCGCTCGTCTCGACGGAGACGCCCATCCACACGTTCGCGGGCCAGTCGAGGTGGTCGGCCAGGCGGCGCGCTCGGCGGGCCCGCTTGGTCAGCACCTGGTAGGTGTGCTGCGGGGTGTCGGCCATGACGCGGAAGACGCGCTGGATGAAGTCGAGCGGCACGTGGGCGTGGAACAGGTCCGACATGGAGTTGACGAACACGGTCCGCGGCTTCTTCCACCGGAAGGGGAGGTCCAGCGCCTCGGGGTGCAGCGTCAGGCCGAAGCCGGGCCCGGAGGTGCGCGGGTCGCCGTCGTTCTGGTACTTCGCCTGCCCCATGCCCCTGAGCCGCTTGGCCATCGTCAGCGCGTAGCAGCCGCCGCTCTGCCCGGTGGCCGCGTCGCTGCTGCCGGGGCGCGGTAACCCGCAGCCCGGCGAGAGCATGTCGCACCCGGTGACGGGGTTCCACGTCTCCTCGGTCCACTCGATGCGGGTGCTCACAGCTCGATCTCCTGCTCCTCGTCGCGCTCGCGCCCGTGGCACTGCTCGGCCTGCTGGGTCGGCGCGTCGACATCGCGGGGGTGGTGGATGTGGTCCAGCGCACGGGCGGCGTAGCCCGTGGCGCCGGCGCTGCGGTGCTCGCGCTCGGCGTCGCGGACGCCACCGACGTCGAGGCCGCTGGCGTTGAGCAGGTGGCTGGCGTGGTCGGTCTGCACGCGGTACGCGGCGGCCGTGCCGGGGTCGGGCACCTCGCCGGCGGCTTTGGCCGCCTCCACTTCGCCACCCAGCTTGTCCAGCACCGCAAGGGCGGGCATCAGGTGCGCGACGGTCTCCTTCCCCGCGCCCTTGCCGTCCTGGGCCTCTTCGGCGGCCTGTTCGCGCTCCTGCTCGGTGTCCGTACTGCTCACGGTGATACTCCTCGGTCGGGTGTCGTGGGCTTAGAAGTCGATGTCGAAGTCGTCGTCCGCGGATCCGGGACCAATTGGTCCCGGATCGCTGTGGTCCTGTGCGGGCGGCCAGTCGGCGCCCGCCGGGCCGTGGACGGTGACGTCGTGGGGGTGGACCTCGGCCTGGACGTGGCCGCGGTACACCAGGTCACCGCCGGGCAGGAACTGCAGCGCGGGGTGCGCGCGAGGGTCGTCCTGCGGACGGACCGCGTCGCGCTCGGTGAGCGGGGTGGGGTCGATGGTGTGGCCGTCGATGGCCAGGCCCTTCTCGCTGACCTGGACCGTGTGGCCGCGCCATTGCTTGACGAGTCGCCCCTGGGGCGCGGTCGGCTTCACCGGCCGGACCCGCTGGGGCCGTAGCGGTGCGCGAAGCAGATTGCCGTGTCGAGCAGGTCTTCGACCTCAACGGCGGTGCGGTCGCGCTTGCGTTCCCAGGCCATGGGGTCGGCGGTTTCTGCGCCGGTGCGGGCGCACAGCACCAGGCCGAGGATCGTGCAGGCGGAGGTGTAGGTGTCCAGGTCGCCGGGCCCGCGGGCGACGTCCCACAGCGCGCTGTTCAGGCTGTGCCGGCGGGGCGCGACGGTGTGCGCGTACACGCCCTCGGCCGCGTCGGCGGGAGTGGTGTCGATGATGCGGATCGGCTCGGTGTTGCGGTTCGGTGTCCAGCCGTTGCGCTGCAGCAGCCGGGCGGTGGCGGTGAGGTGGTCGGCGATCTGGCCGCCGGTCAGCGGCTCGCCGCTGCAGCCGGTCCACAGGTGCGTGTGGGCGTGGCGCTGCCGCATCACCTCGGCCGTGCGTTCCACCAGGACGGTCTGCTCGGCGAGCATGTTCTCCAGGCCCTGGATCATCTCGTGCGCCTGGTCGCTGTGGTGTGCGTCGTCCATTGGGTGTCTCCCCTTGGTTCGCGCCGGGGCTTTCCCGGCTCCCTGCGGTCCCCGGGCCTGGAGTCCGGGGGCCACAGGCAGCCGTCAGCCCGTCTCTTGGCTGCGCCATTCGCCGGCGCGGTCGCGGGCGGGTAGCTCGACGGGCGCGGGGCGGTCGTGGCCGGCGGCGCGCAGCAGGGCGGAGACGCTCAGCTCTTCCCCGGGCGCCAGCGTCCGGTCGGCCTTGGCCTCCTCGGCGGCGGTGATCGCCTCGACGGCGCGGGTGATGCCCTCGACCCGGGCGACCTCGGCGCGGTACTCGTACTGCGCGCCCGTGATGCGGGCCTGCGCGTCGAGGGCGGCGACCTGGGCGGCGGCGCGGGCTTTGGTTTCGGCGAGCTGCTGGGCGTGGGCCTGCTCGCGGGCGAGGCGGCGGTCGGTGCGCCACAGCGGCGCGCAGATCGCGTACACCGCGGCGGTGCTGGCGGCCCACAGCAGCGCGGCCAGGGAGACGTGGGGGGTCCAGGCGATGGTGCCGAGCAGGGCGAGGACGCCGCCGCCGGCCAGGGCGGTGCGGGTGGTGACGGTGTCGCCGTTGGGCTGGGAGGCGGACAGGGCGCCGGCGGCCGCGGCGAGGACGGCGAGGGAGCCGCAGATCCACAGCGGCTGCGTCGAGCCCTCGGGCAGCTGCAGGTTCCACGTCCAGGCCAGGCCCGCGAGCGCGGTGGTGGCCAGCGCGGGGGCGATGCGGCCGAAGTGCCGCCACAGCGCGCCGCGGGGCGGCGGCAGCGGCGCCGGGCCGCCCGCCGCGGGGGTGGTGATGTGCTCCTCGTGGGTGAGGAGGTACATCGTCGGGTCAAAGGTGGGCTCGTTCTTCACAGGTCCATCTCCATCTCGTCGCGGGCGTGGTCGGTGGGCTGGGGATCGGGTGGTGCAGGCTCCTGGTCGGCCGGTTCGCACTCGTGGTCGTGCTCGGCGTGGTGGAGGCGCTCGCGGTCGCGCTCGACCGGGGCCAGGGCGCGCCCGGCGTCGTCGAGGAGCGCGGCCGGGGGGAGCCCGGGGTGGCGGGCGGCGGTGCGCATCCGGTGCCCGGCCGCGTCGAGCCGGTCCAAGGCGGCGGTCGCCAGAACCTTCTCGCCGGTCGTGGCGGCGATACCGGCCATGCCGCCGCGGTCCAGGGCGTCGAGGAGGTCGTGGCTGGGCTGCGGGCCGGGCTGCCGGGCGGCCTGCCAGGCGACCGTCAGCGGGTCGACGGGGGCGTGCCGGGCGTCGAGCGCGCTCATCGCCCGGTACGCGCCCCGCAGCTGCGGATCGGAGAAGTCGTCGGCGTTGAGCCAGCGGACCTCGGCGAGCTGCGCGGGGCGGTACATCAGGGAGGCGACGGTCTCGGCCTCGGCCTGCACGTCGGTGCGTACGGGGCCCGACCGGGCGGCGAGGGTCGGCGGCTCCTCGGGGTCGACCTCCAGCAGGGTGCGGACAGTCTCCGGGGCCTGCTGCCACGCCCGGCCGAAGGCGCCCAACCGCTGTGCGGCCGGGGCGACGTCGGCCAGCGCCTGGTCGGCGAGGTCGATCTCGACGTTCTGCGCGGTGGTCCGCAGCCCCTCGCCAGCGCGCTCGACGCCGCGGTGGATCGCGGCCTCCAGCGTCATCCCCCCGTACAGCGGCGCCCGGCCCGGGTCGGGGCACGCCGCTACGAGCGTCGCCAGGTAGGAGGGGGACAGGACACTCCGTACGCCGGGCTCCGCGTCGGCCAGGGCGGCGGTCACCGCCATGGGGGTGACCTGCTCGGCGGGCAGGCTGTGCAGCAGCCGCCACAGCGCCGGGTGCGCCGGGCGGGCGAACGCACCCGGCGGGATCCAGCGCAGTGCGGTGAGGGCGGCGGGCCGGAGCAGGCCCGCCCCGAGCAGGGCCTGCTCCGCGCGGCGGGCTACGCGCATACGGACCGCCCCCGCTCGTGGACGGCGGCGTCAGCGACGACGCGGGCGTGCCAGCGGAAGGCCCAGTCGGGGCAGTTCGCGCAGTTCTTGTGGGAGTGGCCGGCCAGCGGAGGGGAGTAGCGGGCGTCCTTCGACCAGGCCATCGAATCGACGGAGGTCAGGTGCCGGGCGTAGGCGGCAAGCCCCTTGATCTTCACGCCGAAGCCGTGCAGCCGTACGCCGCGGACCGCGAACGTCTCGACGATGTGGCGGATCTCGGCGGTCGCCTGGCGGCGGCACACGGAGCCGAGCCCCACCACGGGCTCGGTCGTGAGGTCGACGCCGGCGTCCGCGTAGAGCTGGGCGCAGTCGAGGTAGTGCCTCAGCTCCCAGCCCTGCAGCACGGGAATGAACGGCAGGTCCGGGGCGAGGCGCCGCAGGGCGAGGAAGTTGTCGACGGTGTAGCGCTGGTGCAGCGCCACCGCGGTGTCGAGGTCCTGCTCCGGGTCGTCGTCGGCCAGGCCGCGCGCGGCCCGGGTGCCGTGGTAGCGCTGCCCCTGGTGGGTGCCGCCGTAGATCACCCACGGTTCACACATCCAGTCCTGCGGGGCGGCCCACTCCATGCGCCCGATCGCCTCGGCGTACCGGCGGACCTCGACGGCGTACTGCTCTGCCGAGAGGGTCCAGCGGCCGTTCCGCTGCAGCATCGTGAAGCCGCCCGAGTCCAACACCCACGCGCTACGGGCGCGGGGGAAGGACTTCCGGGGTGCGAGTCGGCCGCGGTTGACCATCAGCGGGACCTCGCTGGTGGCCAGCCAGTTGACCATGTGCGTGGTGAGGTAGATCCGCACCCCCAGGGCGCGGACCTCCTGCTCTTCGCGCATGCAGGCGCACGCGCAGCCGGGTCCGGCGCACTCGTCGCAGTCGAAGCAGACGTCGTGGACGCAGTGCCCGCACAGGTAGAAGCCGCTGCACGGGCAGACCGCCTGCAGTTGTCCGTCCCGCTCGACGAGCGACACTTCGTTGATCAGCGTCAGGGACGTGGGCGCGGACTCAGGCATGGCCGCTCACCTCCGCCTCGTCGGCGGGCCAGGGCTGCAGCGGCGCACTGGCGGGCAGGTAGAGCGGGTGCCGCGGGTGGCCGTCCTTCGTGGTGCCGAGGCAGTGCAGCCGCACGCCGCGCGCGGCGAGCTGCTCCGCGACGGCGGTGTCCCGCCCGGCGAGCGTCCCGGCGGCGCCCCATCCGGCGATGACCGGCGCCTGCTGTGCGGCGAGCAGGTCCAGCACGGCGTCGTTATGTTCGCCGACCGGGTCCGGGTGCGCGGCGAGGGCGGCCGGCTCCGTGCTCCGCAGGGCGAAGAGGTTCACCACCGCGGCGCCGGCGAAGCCCTCGCGCCGGGCGAAGGCGGTGACGCGCCGCAGAGTGGGGTCGTCCTGATCGCCCCCGGCGGTGGAGGGGTTGAGGAGCGCGACCCCCGCGTGCGCGCCGGCGGCCTCGCCCCAGGTGCGGGTGAGGGCGTAGCGGTAGACCGGCGTCGTCTCGCTGCTGAACACCGCAGTGCCTGCAGCACTCTCCTCGACGACCAGACCGCGCGGGACCGCCCACGCGGCGAGCGCCTCGGGGACCGGCATCCGGCCGCCGTGGCGGTCGGCCAACGCGGCGAGGACCCGGGCGTGGCACGGGGCGCCGTCAGGGCACCAGCAGCCCAGCGTCCGGCCGCGCAGCCGCGGCAGCTCGCGGTCGAGCAGCTGGGGGTGCGAGGCGAGCCACGCCGCGTACTTCGCGACGACCGTGACGGCGTCGCCGTCGCGCCCCAGCTTGAAGGGGTTGCTCAGCACGTGCCCGTGCAGCCGCCACCCACCTTGGAACTGCGGCCGGCCGACGTACACCACGCTCTTGATCGCGGGGTCGTTCTTGCGCCCCCGCAGGCACACCACGGTCGTCGGTCCGTCCGCGACCGTGCCGGGCCCCGGCCTCGCCGGCCGATCCGTTCGCGGCCGGGGCAGGGTGAAGACTTCCTCGGCGGCGGCGAACAGGTCGAGCTGCAGGCCGCCGTTCATGACGGGCTCGATGCGGCGTGTCACGGGGCGCTCACCTCCGCGAAGAGGTCGCCCTGCTGCGCGGCGGCGAGCGGCCGGTTCGACCACACAACTTCGACGCCGGCGGGCCCGGTGTGTCCGGCCCGGTTCGCTGAGGGCCTCTGCACCGGCACCTCGACGCGCCACCAGTCCGCGTACAGCTCGTCGTACAGCGGCGAGGGGTAGCCAGACAGGAGCACGGTGGCGGTGCAGGCGTGCAGGACCTCGGCGAGCTGGCGGTGGTCCAGTTCGGAGTTCGTGTCGTACCGGTAGTCGCCCTGCCGGTGAGCACGCAGCCCGGTCCGGGTGGAGTCGAGGTACGGCGGGTCGCAGTACAGGACGGCATCGGGTGCGTCGTACAGCGCGATGACGTCGGCCGCGGCCCGGTTCTCGATCACGACGCGGCGCAGGCGTTCCGCCGTGGCGTACAGCCGGTCGACGAGGTCGGCAACCGTGGTCGCCGAGGAGGAGCCGCGGGTCATCCCGTTGGACCAGGACGCCCGCTTGCTGGCCGCGGCACCGCAGGCGTTGAAGGACTGCGTCGTGCGGACGAAGAAGCGGCGGGCGCGCTCCAGCTCGGCGAGGTCCTCGGCCGCGAGGTCCGCGGCCCGGTACTCCTCCCGGCTGTACGGGGTGAGGGTGAGCTGCCGCACGAGATCCTGCTCCCGATCGCGGAGCACCCGGAAAAACGTGGTGACGTTGCCGTCGAGGTCGTTGAGGACCTCGTGCGGCGCCGCGCGGTGCCGAGCGAACAGCACCGCGGCGGAGCCAGCGAACGGCTCGACGTACACCCGGTGTGCGGGCATCAGCCCGGCGATCCACGGGGCCAGGCGCATCTTCGAGCCGTAGTACGAAAACGGCGGCCTCACGATCCCACCGCCTCGTGGCCGTGGGGCTGGTAGGCCCAGAGCCAGAGCGTCTTGCGCCCGGCGCCCGGATGCCCTGAGGGCCGCTGCTTGCTCCAGGTCGAGCCGGGCCCGCTCGGAGCGCCAGCCCGACCGGTGACCCTCGTCCAGCCGTCGGTCCGGTAGATGTGCCCGGGGTGGCGCGCGTTGTCGGAGTAGGCGACCGCGGCCTGCGGCGTCCAGTACGGCCACGCCGGGCCGCCGACCTCACGCCACAGGCGCAGCATCACGCGCGTGGCCCACTTGAACCCGGGCCGGGTACACAGCCGGGCGAGTTCGACCACCTGGCGGCGCTCGTAGCCGGCCACGGTGGAGCTGACCGTGGAGGCGCTGATCGCGACCGAGACCGGCTCGCCGGCGATGTCGAGCCGCCACGCCTGCGCGCCGAACGGGCGCTCGCTGGCTCCGAGATAGTGCCCCCAGGAGACGACCAGGTCGTTCGCCGCGGACGGGTCGGTCTCGAACAGACCGGATGCCGGGGCAGCGATGGCCGACAGGTCCAACTGCATGGCGGCGGTCACGCTGCACTCACCGCCTCGTACCGGCTGATCTCTTCGCGGGTGACGGCCTCGACGAGTGCGGCGACGATGACCTCGGCGGCGGGCGGGGTGACGGCGTTGCCGTACTGGGTGACCTGCTGCCGCTTGGTGCCGAGGACGGTGTACTTCTTGTCCTTCTTGCCGAAGCTCATGCCGCGGGCGATCTCGTGGGGTTCGAGCATGCGGTACAGCACGCTGGCGAGGTCGATCTGCTCGGCGGCCTGCACGAGGGCGTACCGGTCGCGGGTGGTGAGCGCGCCCACGGGCTGGTCGACCGGGCGGGCGTTGCCGTTGCCGTAGTACGGCACGAGCAGTTGCTGGTCCCAGGTGGCGAGCGACTGGTGGCCGGCGGCGGTCAGCGTGCGCATCGCCTCGTCGAGCGGGGTGCACAGGTGCCCGGCGGCACCGCGGGGGGTGTTGTTTCGCACGAGCATGGCGCCCATCTGCGGGTCCATCACGAGTCCGTGATGGTTCCCGCCGGCGGTGACCGCGTGCAGCGGGTGGGTGATCGGGCGGGCCTTCTCCGCGTCGCCGCCGCCGCGGACGGGGGTGATGAACGGGGGGAAGTCGCCGGGCAGCCAGGCCAGGCCGGTCTCGCGGCGGGTGGTCTGGGCGCGCATCGGCCGGCTGGCGGGGGTGGCCTCCTTGCCGTCCCGGCCCTCGGAGGGGACCAGCAGCGGCGGCACCGCGAGGGCGTCGTTCTCGCTCGTGGTGCGGGTGGCCATCGGCTCGGCGACGCTGAGCGCGGCCTGCCGCCAGGTGCCGCCGGAGGGAACGAGCATCGGCGGGACGGCCCGCGCCTCCTGGTGCTCGCTCTCGTCCGCATCGGCGGTGAGAGGGCGGGCGTACTTCGCCAGGCCGGCCCGGATGCGGGCGAGGGTCTTCGGGGTGAGCCCGTCCGGGGCCTTCTTCGTCGGCTTGCGCTCCCCGATCGGGGTGCCGGGGATGGACCAGTCGACCGCCACGGCGGCGGGCAACACCTCGGGCTCGACGACGTGGTTGCGGCAGGAGGTGCGCGGGCAGCGGTAGACGTATTGCCCGTGCCGGATGCCGTAGCGGCCCATGTCGTTGCGCGGGTTCTTGAACACCTGCATCGCCTGAACGAGGGCGTCGCAGCCGGGGCAGTACGCAGTGGGCCGCAGCCACTTGTCGAAGTCCGGGTTCCGGCCGATGCTGCGGTGCCAGTACGCCACGTACAGCCGATCCCTGCTCTGCGGAGCGCGGTCCAGGGTCCGCGGCTGGACGTGCATGGAGTTCAGAGCGATCAGCCTCAGGCGGTACCCGAGTCGCTCGATGTCGCGCCACCACCGGTCCCAGTGGGCGCCCTTGCGGGCCTGGACGACGTTCTCGACGACGCCGAAGAGCACGAGCTTGCCGCGCCGCTGCACGCCGTCGAGGTACTTGGGGATGTCCCACATCAGCGCGCGGGAGCGCTCGTCTTCCTCGGGCGGCGCCGGCTTCTCCAGGCCGGGCAGTGCGTCGTCGGCGCGGTCGTAGTCGACGGCCACGCCGCGGGCGTTGGTCCACTTCTTGCACTCCGGGGAGGCCCAGAAGCCCATCGCGACGGGCCAGGTGTGCACGGGCAGCTCGCGGATGTCGCCGCGCTCGTGCCGGACGTTGGGGAAGTTGGAGGCGTGGCTGTCGAGGGCGAGCTGCCAGTGGTTCGCGGCCAGCTCCACCCGTACGCCGGGCACGGCGTCCGCGCCCTGCGAGGAGCCGCCGGCGCCGCAGAACCAGTCCATGAGCGTCAGTTCGTCGTCGTGACGGAAGCTCACCGGTCCGCACCCCCCTCGTCGGTGTCCGCCGCGAGCTGGGTGACGGCGTACAGCGGGTAGTGCGCGAGGTCGGCTTCGTCGGCGCGGCAGGTGAAGCGCCGCGGTGCGGGCCGGGGGCACCGGCACGGCGGGGTCCACATCGGCGGGAAGACGGCCGCGGCCTGCCCGCAGCGGCGGCAGTCGGCAACCTGGTAGCCGGGGGCTGCCAGCGCGCCCTCCAAGTGCCGCGCGACGGAGGCGCAGAAGCCCCGCTCGCCGGGGAGCGGGCGGTGGATGTGGCGGTGGACGACGGTGACGGTGATGTCGTCCTGCTGCAGCGCGCGCAGCCGCTCAGCGAGGGCTTCGGCGAAGGCGACGGAGCGGCGGCGCCCGGCGTCGGAGGCGACGTGGACATCGAGCTGCGGAAGGTCATCGCGGGACCTGACCTTCGCGACGACGAGGTCGGCCAGCCGCTTGGCGCCGCGCGACGTCATGACGTACCCAGCGACATCGGTGTCCAGGCCGGTCGCCCGCGTCCGCTTCCAGAGGGCCCACAGGGGTCCAGACGGGTGCCGCAGGTCCGTGACGGGCACGAGGATCCGGTTCGCTGAGACCGGCGGCGGGTCGTCGTGGTCGAGCCCGTACGAGGTGATGGTCACGTTCATGCGGTGGCCCCCTGGTCCTCGTCACCGAGGTCGCCGAGCTGCTGCCGGACGCGGTCCAGCAGGACGGGCGGCGGCACCCATAGCCCGAGGGCCCCGCGCCAGGGCACCGGTCGGGGCAGCGCACGGACCTCGTCGAGGGCGAGGTGGTACTGCCTGGCGGCGGACCACGGGGTGCAGGCCCCGCAGGTGTTGGGGTGGCAGTCGGTGATCCGGGCTGTGCCGACGACCGCGCCGCGGTGGAGCGTCAGCGTGCCGAGGACGGCGGCCAGCGGCGGGTGCCGCAGCGCGATGCGGTCGACCGAGCGGGAAGAGTGCAGCAGGATCGGACCCCGGTACCGGGTAGACCAAACACGGTTCTCAATCCGCTTGTCGGCCTGGACGATCGCAGCGATCCAGGGCTGCCGGATGGTCAGAGCGCGCATCTACGCCACCCCCGCCACGTGCAGCACGGACCGGCCGGTGGCAAGGAGGACCAGCACCGCCAGTACGGCGACGACGAAGACGCCCTTGCTCGTGGCACGCACGATCCGCAGCGGGTTCAACTTCCAGTTCCGCGCCGCCACGGCGGTCGCCGCGGCGTAGGCGACGAGGGCGCAGAAGCCCGTGCTGTCGAGGTTCCCGCCGAGCTGGTGAGCGAGGAGCGCGCCGAGAAGGGCGGCGGCCAGCGCGGCGCTCGCGGCGACGTGTACGCGGCTCACCGGACGCCCTCCGTCCCCGCGGCGGGCGTGGGCCACGCCTGCTCGACGGCCGTCAGGCAGCTGCGCATGCGGGGCACGGCGGTCTCGGGGTGGTCGCCGTAGGCGTAGGCCAGCTCGGCGAGCGCGGTGTCGTAGTCGACGCGGTCGATGACGTCGTTGATGCAGACGAGGGTCTCCGCCCGGCCGGGCGTACGGCTCACGGTGGGGGCGGGGGAGACGAAGAGGAACACCGCCAGGGCGGTGGGCAGGTCGGTGAAGGTGTCGGTGGACACGAAGCCTCCGCGAGGAGAAGAGAAACGGGGTGTCCACCCCGACCCGGACGGGCAGTTGCTCACCCGCCCGGGTCGGGATGGGAGAGCAGTCAGCCGCCCTGGCGGCCAGCCGCTTCCTTGGCCTTCTGGGCGTCCTCGGCGGCCTTGCGGGCCTCCTCGGCGCGACGGAGGGCCTCGGCAGCGGCGGGGTCCTGGATGACGGCGGTGGTGCCGATCGCGGCGCGCACGGCGGTCAGCCGACCAGCAGCGCGGTACGCGAGTGCGGGCGCGGCTGCTCCGGCGGCACCGGCGGGGGCTCCTGCCGCCCGTCCCGCTCGTGCGGGGTCGGACGGATCGGCAGGGGCGGCGGCTGCGTGGTGGCGTGCACGGGGCTGTCGCAGGTGACGATGCCGGTGCGGGTCACGACGGCCTCGAAGTCCCGGCACTCGCGGCACTTCGGACCGATCCGCCCGACGACGGCGAGACGCGGACCGGCAACGACCGGCAGAGCGCGGTCGCCCTCAGGCGACAGGCGCACGGCGGGGAAGTCGTCGACCTCGATCTCGATACCGGGGATGAGGCTGAGAGAATGGCTCACGGATGTCCCTCCAGTTCAGGGGTGTCCCAAGCCCGAGAGGCGGTCGCACGCCTGCTCGGGTGGAGAGGGTCGGGGCTGCAACCCCGGCCCTCTCGCTGTTCGGTTGGTGTTCCTGTAGCCAGTATGCCAGCATTCTTGCTTGCTTGCAATCTGGTTTTCTGGCTAGAGTGGTAGGCGAGTTCAGATCCACTGACCAAAAGGGGCGGCCTATGGTGCTGCAGACACTGGAGCGACCACCTGAGAGAGGCGACGTGTCTGAGGAAAAGGGGAAAGACCCGCAGCAGGCGGAGGCTGAAGAACGGATCAACATCAGCGCCCGCGTACGGGTATCCATCCGCCGCCGCGCTCGCCTGTACGCAGCCGCGCAAGACGTGAGCTTGCAAGACGTGGTCGATGCAGCACTCGACGAGTACCTGAGTCGGCGCGACAGCTAGTCACCCAAGGAGAAAGCCCCGGCGGCGCTTGCCACACCGCCAGGGCTGGACGCTGAGATTGGAGTCTGCATGCGTCACGATCAGGGTACGGGGCCTGGAACATCCAGGTCACCTGCCCGCGAGCCGACTCAGGCGCTGCCGCTGAACCGGACGCACCGCATCCTCATCGCCATCGTCGTTCTCGGCGCGGCGGTGATCGCGGCGATCGGGTTTGCGGGGTCCTACGCGGCCGTGCGCGAGCTGGCAGAGGAGAAGGGCTTCGGCGACTTCGCGGCCTGGTTCCCGATCGGCATCGACGCCGGGATCGTGGTGCTGCTGGCCCTCGACCTGCTGCTGACCT
>NZ_BAAAPF010000009.1:0-61231 GCF_039531005.1 Streptomyces synnematoformans | reverse complement strand
GGCACCCGGCACCCCCACCGGGGGCGGGCCGGCGGTGCCCGGTCCGCCCCCGGTGGGCGGCACCGACGCCGGCGCCGTGACCGTTCGCGGGCTGCTCGCCGGGCGGGAGGGCCCCGGGCGGGACGTGGACGGGGCGCTCGGCGTCGACGTGCTGGCCGTGCTCGACGCCCCGCAGCTCGACGTGGAGACCGCCGCCGCCCTCGTCGAGGCGCTGCCCGACGGCGCCCGGCTGGTCCTCAGCGGCGACCCCGGGCTGCTGGAGTCCGCGGGCCCCGGCCGGGTCTTCGCCGACGTCGCCGCCGCCCGGGTCTGCCCCCGGGTGACGTCCCGCACCCCCGACCCCGGCCCGATCGGCGAGCTGGTCTCCGGCGTCGGCGCCGGTGAGCTGCAGGCCGTGGCGGCGCCAGGCAAGGAGGTGGTGATCGTCCCGGTGCAGGACCCCGGCGAGGCGGTCCACCGGACGGTGCAGCTCGTCGCGGACTCCGTGCCCCGCGCGCTCGGGGTGCCCGCCGCGGACACGCAGGTGATCGCCGTGGGGCACGGCGGCGCGGCCGGCACCCGGGTGCTGAACGCCGCGCTGAAGGAGCGGCTCAACCCCGGCCCGGGCGCGTTCGGCGGCTTCGACCCGGGCGACCGCGTCGTCTACGTCCCCGCCCCCGGCACCGCGGTGCCGGGCCTGGTCGCCTCGGGCGACGACGCCGGGCTGCACCTCGACTGCGGCGGCACCGCCGTCGTCGTGCGGCCGGACCGGGTCGGCGAGGCCGTACGGCACGGGTGGGCGCTCACCGCGCACCAGGCGGCGGGGCGGCGCTGGCCCGCCGCGGTGGTCGTCGTGCCCGGGGACGCGGAGTCGGCGCTGACCCGCGCGTGGGCGTACACGGCGTTCGGCCGCGGCGAGCGGCACCTGTCCGTCGTGCACGGCGCGGGGGCGGTGCTGGCCCGGCGCCTCGCGGAGGTGCCGGCCCAGCGGCGTACGACACGGCTGCGGGGACTGCTCGGCGCCCAGGCCCGGGACTGACGCGGGCCGGCCCGGAAGCGGGCCGGCCGCGAAGCGGTCCGCCGCCGTCCCGGAACCGGGCCGAACCGGGCCGGCACCGGTCCCGGCCCGGCGCAGGGCCGAGCCGCGGAGGGCGCCCGGCCCGCGCCGGGGGCCGCTCAGCGGCCGGTGTCCACGGGCTCCAGTTCGTCCTCGCCGTCGTCCAGGTCGTCCAGTTCGTCGACCGCGTCGTCGTCCGTCTCCCGGCCGACGGCGTCCCCGTCCTCGTCCTCCTCGTCGTCCGCGTCGAAGTCCAACTCGTCGTCGAACGACGCGCTGACGTCGAAGCGGCAGATCACCAGCTCGGGGTCGACCTGGTCGAACGGTGCCGACAGCCACTCCCCCGGCTCCGCCGGCTCCTCCGCCGCCGCCACCCACACCGCGGAGTCGCCCTCCGAGAGGCCGAACTCCCGGTGCCGCGAGGCGATCTCGTCCGGTTCGAACTCGCCGAAGAGCACCCCGACCGCGGCCGTGACGCTGCTGCCCACGGCCTCCCGGTCCGCGGCGTCCTCCCCGCCCGCGACGTCCGGGTCGAGGTCGGCGATGCGCTGCGCCTGGGCCAGCAGCCGGTGCGGCTCCGCCACAGTGTAGTCCCGGCGGATGAGGACGCTGAGCGCCCCCGGCTCGTCGGGCCCGGTGTAGGCGGGCAGCGTGTCGCTGCTGGGGATCTCGAAGGGGGTCACTTCGTCATGGACCTCGTACAACACCTCGTCGTACGCCTCGGCTGCCGCTGCCAGCTCCTCGAAGGCGGCATAGACGGCCGAGCCCTCCTCGCCCGACCGGCGCTCGACCGCTTCGAGGTGGCGGTCGATCGCGGCTTTCAGCACCGACGCGGCGGCGCGTACCTCGGCAGCCGTAGGCTGCGCAGCATCAGACATAGTGCAGACGCTATCCGGACCGAGGCACTTTCCGCACAATAGATGCGATGCCGGAATACGAGTTTCGTGATGTCTATGTGCCGCGGGGCGTCTCACGGGCCGCCGCGGCGAGGCTCCTGACCGACCAAGCCGAGTACGAGCACTGGGAGTTGCACCGGCTCCGCCTGTACCCCGACGGCAGTCGCAGAGCACGGCTGCGGCGCCGGATCATCAGGCAGGTACGGGCCACGTGGTGAGCCCGGCGGCGGAGGGCCGGCGGGCGGGCACGGACGCGGGCCGCGGGCGGCACAGACGGCGCAGGGCGGGTCCGGTGTGCCGGACCCCCCCTGCGGTCAGCCGACTTGATCAGGCCGCCGAGGCCCGCGCGCGGCGGTAGAGGACCGCGCCGCCCAGCAGCAGGCCGCCGCTGAGCGGAATGAGCACACCCAGCGGAAGGTCGGAGCCGGTCTCCGCCAGCTCCTGCTCATCGGAGACGGGCACGCCGATGTGCGTCTGGTGGTTCGGCGGGGTGTGCCGCGGGTCCTTCGGGTCGTCCGGCCGGTCCGGGTCGCCGGGCGGCTCGGGGGCGTCCGGCTCGTCGGGGCGGTCGGGCTCGTCCGGCCGGTCGGGCCCGTCCACCGTGGGCGGCTCCTCGGGCTTGGGCGGCTTCGGGGTGTGGGGGGTACCGCCGTTGCCGCACTTGTTGCCGAAGGCGGCGTTGCCGACGCCCACGACGTTGGCGGAGTTGCCGCATGCGTTCACCGGTACGTCCACGGGCACCTGCACCGTGTTGCCCGAGAGCACTCCCGGGGACTGCGACGACTGGCCCTGGGCCTGCGCGCCGCCGCCGGGGGCGGTGTTCGTGCCGGTCCGGCTCCCGGCGCTGCCGCTGCCGCTGTCCTCTCCGCCGCCGGCATGCGCGCCGTCGCCGGCGTTGACGCACGTGTTTCCGTACGCGGGGTTGAGCAGCCCGCCGACGTTCACCGTGTTGCCACAGGCGTTCACCGGCACGTGCACCGGCGCCTGCACCGTGTTGCCGGAGCCGACGCCGGGCGAACCCTGCGCGGCGCCCTCGGCGCCCGCGTCCGCCTGCGCGGCGACCGCGCCCACGGTGACGAGCATGCCGCCCGCGGCGGCGATGGTGAACAGGCCCTTCCTTGCGACATGTCGCATGGGTCTTTCCTGCCTTCTGAGCTCTGGGTACGCGAGCGGGCGGGCCGTCCCCGTCCCGCTCGTCCAAAAAGCCCGTCCGGCCCCGGAGCGCGGCTGCGCCCCCCGGGGCCGTCCGGTCACACCCTTACGGGAGGTGGTGCGTCACTTGTTGACGCAGGTGTTGCCGAACGCGGGGTTCAGCAGACCGATGATGTTCACGGTGTTGCCGCAGGCGTTCACGGGGATGTGAACCGGAACCTGCACAACGTTGCCGGACAGCACGCCCGGGGACTGCACGGCAGCGCCCTGTGCGCCCGCGTCGGCGGCGGCGACGCCGGCCCCCGCGAGCACGAGACCGCCCGTGGCGGCCGCCGCGGCGACAACCTTCTTGATCATTCTTCCTCCTCATTGACGGTGCGGCCCCAGCAGCGGACCGCACCCATTGCAACGACGAGGTAGGTATCGAGCTACGCGCTTATCGTGCCATTCACCCGATTCAGTCCGATTGGTACAGGTGGCCGATTCGACGACGGTCGCCCGCCGCCCGCCACCGCCCCTCCGTCAGGGAGAAACCCCAGCTCAGCAGGCGTCGAGGAACCGGTCGAGGACCCGGACGCCGAACTGCAGACCGGCGACCGGCACCCGCTCGTCGACGCCGTGGAACATCCCGGCGAAGTCCAGCTCCGGCGGCAGCTGCAGCGGCGCGAAGCCGAAGCAGCGGATGCCGAGGTTGTCGAAGGACTTGGCGTCGGTGCCGCCGGACAGGCAGTACGGCACGGCGCGGGCGATCGGGTCCTCCGCCTTCAGCGCCGTCGACATCGCCTCGACCAGCGCCCCGTCGAAGGTGGTCTCCAGCGCCTTGTCGGCGTGCACGTCCGACCGCGTGACGCGCGGCCCGAGGATGCGGTCGAGGTCGGCGAGGAACTCCTCCTCGTGCCCCGGCAGGAACCGGCCGTCCACGTGCGCCGTGGCCTGCCCGGGGATCACGTTCACCTTGTAGCCGGAGCCGAGCATGGTGGGGTTGGCGGTGTTGCGGAGCGTGGCGCCGATGATCTTCGCGATGCCGCCGAGCCGGGCGAGCGTGGCGTCCATGTCCTCGGGGTCCAGCTCGACGCCGAGGGCGTCGCCCAGCTCGTCCAGGAAGCCGCGTACGGACTTGGTCAGCCGCACCGGGAACTCGTGCCGCCCCAGCCGGGCCACGGCCTCGGACAGCTCGGTGATCGCGTTGTCGCGGTTGGTCATCGAGCCGTGCCCGGCGGTCCCGTCGACCGTCAGGCGCATCCAGTGCATGCCCTTCTGCGCGGTCTCGATCAGGTACAGCCGCACGTCCTCGTTCACGGTGAACGAGAAGCCGCCGACCTCGCCGATGGCCTCGGTCACGCCCTCGAACAGCTCCGGCCGCGTGTCCACGAGGTGCCGGGCGCCGTACAGCCCGCCGGCCTCCTCGTCGGCGAGGAAGGCGAGCACGACGTCGCGCGGCGGCTTGCGGCCGGTGCGCAGCCGTTCACGTACGACCGCGAGGGTCATGGCGTCCATGTCCTTCATGTCCACCGCCCCCCGCCCCCACACGCAGCCGTCGGCGACCTCCCCGGAGAAGGGGTCGTGGGTCCAGTCGGCGGCGTTGGCCGGCACGACGTCGAGGTGGCCGTGGATGAGCAGCGCGGGCCGCGAGGAGTCCTCGCCCTCGATCCGCGCCACCGTCGACGCCCGCCCGGGGTGCGCCTCGAAGACCTCCGGCTCCAGCCCCACCTCGGCCAGCTTCTCCGCCACGTACTCCGCGGCGGCCCGCTCCCCGGGGCCGGAGTGGTCGCCGTAGTTGCTGGTGTCGATCCGGATCAGCTCGCGGCACAGGTCGACGACCTCGCCCTCCGCGCGCTCGACGGTGCTGCCACGGGCGTTCTCCGGCTGGCTCACGATGCCTCCCTGACACGTTCGGGGTCCACGCCCCATCCTGCCCCGCCTGACCCTCCGACCCAACCCGCGGGGTGATCGCGGCGGCCCGCGGGTTTGCTAGGGTGTACCGCGTCGCAGCGGGCCGCGCCCGCGCGGCGTCACCGGTCCAGGTGGCGGAATGGCAGACGCGCTAGCTTGAGGTGCTAGTGCCCGTATGAGGGCGTGGGGGTTCAAGTCCCCCCCTGGACACGAACCTTATCCCCAACTGGTGTGGGTCAAGCTTGGCCTCCACACGCACCAGCTGACGTTTGGGTTGGTAGATCAACTTCAGGCCGAGGTTCTGGTAGACCTCGGCTTTCGCATCCGGCTCTGCGGTGGCGAGGACTCGCCTGATAGAGCCCAGTGGTTTGATCATGGCGCGGATCTCCTCCTTGGCCATCGGGCGCTCCCCGGAACTCTGGGCACTCTGAGCAACTGCCTCTGCACGCCGGGCCTGCACTTCGTCGGTCCATCGCGCGACGAGTTTCGGGTCGGTGCCGGCTTCCAGCGCCTCCCGGTAGCGGGTCAGCTTGGCGTCGCACTCGGCGATCACCCGCTTGGCCTCTTCTACCGGCGGGGCGGGAGACAGCTCTTCCTGAGCGGTGTACATCTGCTCGATGGTCGACTCCAGATGCCCGGGGTCGAAGGCTCGGGTGAGCCATCCGTCGAGCGGGATGAGCACGGTAGCTTCGTTGAGGTATACGTTCGGCGGGTGGTCGACGGTGTTGGCCAGGGCGTATTCGCTGGGGAAGCGGCAGCGGCAGTAGAGCCGCTGGCTGCTTTGCTGGCCCTGCATCCGGCGCCCGCAGATGCCGCAGTGCAGCAACCCCCCGCAGGACGTAGCGATGCCGGGCAGCTCGCCGTTCCCGGTGACTGCGTGTCGCCCCTTCTGCTGACCTGCCTGGAAGGTGTCCATGTCGGTCAAGGGCTCATGTTTGATGTCGTGCGACCGCACCCAGTTGGATGCACCGCTGCGGGATGGCGAGGGGGGAAGGTGGCCGGGTGCTGCTGGTGTCGGCGTGGTCTGACGGGAACGCGCCAGATGTCACCGCCCAGGTCGGTGGTCGGCGAGATCGCCGTGCTCTCGGTGCGGGATCCGGCGGAGGTGCGCAGGGCGGCGTCTTCGCCGGTGGTCGAGCAGGGCGGATGGAATTCGAAGTAGTGGTGGGTCTGCTTGACCAGCAGGAACACGGTTTCGGGGTGGTCGCGAAGGACGCGCCAGAAGGTGATCACCGCTGGTCGAGCACGAGGCCGCCTTCGACGCAGTTGGACGGGAGTTACGCCGAGGACGTCCTGATCCGTCGTGCCGACTGTCACGGCGAGCTGAGTCAGCTCGACGTGGCCCGGCGCGACCTGGACGAGCACGCCAAGCTGAACACGGTCTGACCGCGCTCCGCTCGGCCGGTGGCGCCCCATGCCACCGCCCAAGCCGTACCGTCGATAATGACAACGGTTTTCATTGTATTGTAAGGTCGGCATGTCGAGATCGACTGATCGATCGAGTCGGATGGTCGGTGCCCTCCGACCCGTTCCGACGGGATCACCGATTCCGCGGGCGAGCGGTACTTTCGTGGAGGTGCGGCCGTGCGGTCGACGATCAAGCTGTTCCTGGCACTGCAACCGCGGGCCTGGGTGGAGATAGTCGGTCTCGTCGGCCTGATGCTGCTCGTCACGGCGACCTATGTCGGCCAAGGGCTGCTGATCGCGGACCTGTTGTCCAGGGTGTTCTCCTCGAACGAGATCGACGGGCTGCTGGCGCCTCTGGCCACGATCGGAGTGCTGCAGTTAGCTCGGATCGTGCTGATCGTCGCGAAGGACTCGTGGGCACCGCGGGTGTCCGCACGGGTCAAGGAGGCGGTGCGCGAACGCCTCACGCTCAAGCTCATGGAGATCGGGCCCGGCCAGGCGCAGCGGATGCGCACCGGCGATCTGCAGTCGACGCTGGTGGACTACGTTGAACCGCTCGACCCGCTGGTGGGCCGGTTCGTGCCCACAGTGGTGGCCTCCGTCATGGGGTCCTGTCTCGCTTCGGTGTACGTGGTAGCGGTCGACCCGGCGGTGGGCCTCGTCGTGCTCGCGTGCGCCCTCCTGGCGCCTCTGTCCAAGGCGGCCGGGGAAAGGTGGATCAAGGAACGCGGTAACCGCTGGATGGTGTCCTACCGGGGCATGTACGCGGAGAGCCTGGACGCCGTGCAGGGGATGGCGACACTCAAGGCGTTCAACGCCAGTGGCAGGCGCGGCCGGGAGCTGGCCGCGCGTGGTGAGGCGTTCTGCCGGGACTCCATCCGGCTGATGGTGGCGTGGTGCGGCACCTCAAGCATCGGCGCACTGATGGTGCCGATCGGCACGACGGCCGCGGTGGGCCTGGGCGCATGGCACGCGGCCACCGGCTCGGTGAGTGTCGCGGGGTTGTTCACGATCCTGATGCTGTCCCGCGAGACCTTCCGTCCCATGCACGAGCTGGAATCGGCCTACCACGCGGCGTACCAAGCCATCCCGGCAGGCCGCGCGGTCGCCGACGTCCTGCGCATCGAACCGCATGTGCAGGATACGGCGACAACGGCCCCGGCCTTGCGGCAGACCCCTCCCGGGCTGGAGTTCCGCGATCTCCGGTTCTGCTATCCGACCCGGCGTGCACCGGCACTGGACGGGTTCAGCCTGGTGGTCGCGCCGGGCGAGCGGGTGGCCATCGTGGGCCGCTCCGGAGCGGGCAAGAGCACCGTGCTCGGCCTGCTGATGCGCTACTTCGACGCCGACGCGGGCTCCATCCGCATCGACGGCCGCGACATCCGCGAGTTCCCGTTGGCCGGCCTGCGGTCACTGGTCGGTGTCGTGGCGCAGGATACCTACTTGTTCCACGGCACGGTTCGCGAGAACCTGCTGCTCGCCAGACCGGATGCCACCGACGAGGAGATCCGTCGTGCGGTGGCCGCGGCGCAGGCGGTCGATTTCATCTCTCGCCTGCCCCAGGGCTTCGAGACGGTCGTCGGCGAACGTGGTCTGAAACTGTCCGGTGGTGAGCGCCAGCGCATTGCGATCGCGCGTGCGCTGCTCAAGGACGCTCCCGTGCTCGTCCTCGACGAGCCGACGTCGAGCATCGACGCCGCGAACGAGGCGGAGATCACCCAGGCTCTCGGCGACCTGACCCGCGGTCGGACGACGGTCGTCATCGCACACCGGCTGTCCACGGTGCGCGACGCCGATCGGATCGTGGTGATGGACTCCGGCCGGGTGGTCGAGCTCGGCAGCCACCCGGACCTCCTGGCACGCAAGGGCTTCTACGCCGAACTCGTCGCGACCCAGACCGGAACGCCCGCATGACCTCGACCACCCACACCCACGAGCACGGCGCAGGACACGGACACGGTCACAGTGACGCGCCGGTGTCCGGCCGGACGCTGGCCACCAGGCTGAGGAGCCTGATGCCTCTGCTGGGCGAGCACCGCCGACTCATCGGGGTGGCCTACCTGGCCGGTGTGCTGCACCAACTGCTCCTGCTCGCCTCGTCCGGGACCGGCGCGCACGTGGTGGCCCGGGCGGCCGAGGGCGCCTCGGCGGACCAGCTCACCTGCTGGCTGATCGTACTCGGCTGCCTGATCCTGCCGCTGGTCGTCCTGAGCATCGCCGACAGCACCTACGCCCACGTCGCCGCCTTCCGTGCGCTGGCCGACACCCGGGCCAGGGTGTTCGCCGCCTTCGAGCGGCTCTCGCCTGGTTACATGCTCGAACGGCGCTCCGGCGACCTCGGCTCCGCCGCCGTTGCCGACGTGGAGCAGATCGAGCTGTTCTTCGCCCACACGCTCAGCCCGCTGGCCGTCGCGTTGACCGTTCCGGTGGCCACCACCGTCGCGCTGGGCTGGTTCCACTGGTCGCTGGCCTGCGTTCTGGTGCCGGTCCTGCTGCTGCTCGCCTCGGTCCCGGCGTGGTTGCGGCGCCAGGCCGAACTGCACGGACACGAGCTCCGCGACTCTCTCGGCCAGATGAGCGCCGACAGCACCGACACCTTCCAGGGGCTGCGCGAGCTGGTGAACTTCGGCGCCCACTCCCAGCGACTCGGGCTGCTGCGCAAGCAGGGCGCCCGGCTGGCCACGGCGAAGTCCGCGCACGGCCGCCGAAGCGGCATCGAGTACGCCGCCACGGACACCATCGCCCTCCTGGGAATACTCGCGGTGCTCGTCCTGGGCGCGCAGCTCGTCGTCGCGGGCGACCTCGACCGCTCCCTCTTCCCGGTCGCTGTCGTGCTTGCCGCGATGGCGATGCTGCCGGTGCTGAAGGTCACCGAGGTCGCACGCGAGTTGTCCACGGTCGCGTCATCAGCTGACCGCATCAACACGCTGCTCGACGCGCCGGCCCCGGTCTCGGACCTGGTCAGCCGGGCGCCGGCGGGCCAGGTCGTGCCGCATGTCCGCTTCGACACCGTCACCTTCACCTACCGCAGCGACCTGCGGCCCGCCGTGCGGGACGTCAGCTTCGACATCCGTCCCGGCGAGACCGTCGCGCTGGTGGGGCACTCCGGCGCGGGCAAGTCGACCTGCGCCAACCTGCTGCTGAGGTTCTGGGACGTCACCGCCGGGTCGGTTTCCGTAGGTGGGCACGACGTCCGCGACTTCCCGCAGGAAGACCTGCGCCGCCTCATGACACTGGTGCCGCAGGACACCTTCCTGTTCAACACCAGCCTGCGCGACAACATCCGACTTGGCCGCGCCGACGCCTCCGACGACGAGGTCGAGGCCGCCGCGCGGGCCGCCCAGGCCCACGAGTTCATCACGACGCTGCCGCACGGATACGACACTGTCGCGGGCGAGCTCGGCGCGCTCATGTCCGGCGGGCAGCGGCAACGGATCGCGATCGCCCGGGCTCTCCTGAAGGACGCACCGATCCTCGTCATGGACGAGGCGGTGTCAAACCTCGACGCCGCGAGCGAGCAGGCCGTCACCCGGGCGATGGACGAGGCCCGGCACGGCCGCACCACCCTGGTCATCGCCCACCGCCTGTCCACCATCAGGACCGCCGACCGGGTCGTCGTTCTCTCAGACGGACGCGTGGCCGAGACCGGAACCCACGAGGAGCTTCTCGCCGCCGGCGGCGCGTACGTCGCCCTGCTCGCCTCACAGCTCGACGGATTCACGGAACAGGACTCCTGAAGGGTCGGCTCATGAAATCGAAAACGATCATTGCGATGCTTCTCTCCGTCACAATGTTCGTGCTCGCGGGTTGCGCTGACGGCGGGCCTTCCACCGACGCGGACAGGCAGGAAACAGCGGCGGGTGAGGGCACGACGGCCTACCCGTTGACCATGAAGAACTGCGGCACCGACGTGACCTTCGAGGCGGCGCCGCAGCGAGTCGTCGCGGCGAGCCAGCCCGCCGCCGAGATCCTCATCCGTCTGGGAGTGGGCGACCGGATCGTCGGATCGGGATACGAGATCGACAAGGTGCCGGCGGACATCGCCGAGCAGTACGAGAAGATCCCGATCCTCTCCGCGCCCCGCGCGGAGATCAAACAGGAGAAGCTGCTGGAAGCACAGCCGGACTTCGTCTACACCACCTTCGGGGACTTCCTGACCGCGGGGCGGACCGGTGACCGGGAGCACCTGTACGAGCTGGGCGTGCCGTCCTACGTGAGCGAGTTCGACTGCGTGATGCACCAGAGCGTGGCGGGCGCGAACTTCGAGATGATGTACGAGGAGTTCCGCGCTCTGGCCAAGATCCTCGACGTACCGGCCGCGGGCGAGAGACTGGTGGCCGAGCAGAAGGCCGTGGTGGACAAGGCGCTGAGCGCCATCGAGAACAAGGACACCCCGCTGAAGGTGATGTGGTTCTACTCCACCTACGGCGGCACCCCGTGGGTAGCGGGCCCCGGCGGTCTCCCGCAGCACATCTCCGACCTCGTCGGGGTCGAGAACATCTTCGACGACGCGTCGGCCAGGTGGGCAGAGGTGAGCTGGGACGAGGTTGCCGCCCGGAATCCCGACGTCATCATCCTGGCCGACCTGACCCGCGGCGAGCCCAACGACACCGAGCGGGAGAAGATCGACCTGCTCAAGAAGGACCCCCTCACCAGCAAGCTCGACGCGGTGGCCAACGACAGGTTCATCACCGTCCCCGGCCGCTACATGGATCACAGCTGCTGCACCGCGAACGCGGTTCCCGCGCTCGTCGAAGACCTGAACAAGTTCCGGTGAGCAGCCGACCACTATGACAACGAGTTCACATAAGACCGCCGGGCGCGCCAAGAACCCGATCACAAGCCGTGAGACGGTTCCGGCGCGCCCGCGGCGCGCCTCGATGGTGGCGCTCTTCTTCCTGGCCGCGGCCGGGCTGCTGGTGTCGCTCGTCGCGGCGACCCTGTTCGGGAGCGCGAACATCGGCCCCCTCGATGTCGTCTCCACGATCCTGCGGCATGTCGGCTTGGGCGGGATCGCGCCCACCCCGCCACTGCCGGGGCTGCTGGACGCCCTGATCTGGGAGTCACGCTTCCCGCGGGTGTTGCTGGCCGCCGCCGTCGGCGCGGCCCTGGCGGTCTCGGGCGCGGTCCTGCAAGCGGTCACCAGGAACCCCCTGGCCGACCCCTACCTGCTGGGAGTCTCCTCCGGCGCCTCCACGGGCGCGGTGGCCGTTCTCCTGCTGGGCATCGCCGGCGGCGTCTCCCTCTCGACCGGAGCCTTCGTCGGCGGCCTGGTCGCCTTCGGCCTGCTGCTGGTCCTGCTCGGCGGGGGACGCGTCGCCAGCCCTTCCCGCGTGGTGCTCACCGGCATGCTCGTGTACTGGTTCTTCTCCGCCGTCACCTCGCTTATCCTCATGATCAGCGGGGACGCGAACTCCACCCGCGGCTTCACCTACTGGCTGCTCGGCACCCTCGCGGGAGCCCGGTGGGAGGGGGTGACCGTCACCGTCCTGATCATCCTGGTCGGGGTGCTCGCCATCCAGTTCTTCGCGCCGGCCCTCGACGCCTTCACGTTCGGCTGGGACGCCGCCGCCGCCCTGGGCATCAACGTCACCGCCGCCCGCATCTGGCTGATGGTGCTGACCTCTCTCATCACGGCGGCCTCCGTGGCGGCTTCCGGCGCGATCGGCTTCATCGGGCTGCTCATCCCACACGCCGTCCGCATCCTGACAGGCCCGATGCACCGCTCCCTGCTTCCCCTGTCCGCGATCGTCGGCGCCATCTTCCTCATCTGGGTGGACACGTTCGCACGCACCGCGTTCATGCCCCACGAACTGCCCGCCGGCGTCGTCACCGCATTGCTCGGCGCGCCCGCCTTCGCGCTGATCCTGAAGCGTCTGGAGTACTGATGGGCCGCATCACCGCCACCGAACTCTCCTGGTCGGTCAAGGGCCACCGGTTGCTCGACAACATCGAGATGACGGCCCACGACGGGAAGATCGTCGGGCTCCTCGGCCCCAACGGCTCGGGCAAGACGACACTGCTGCGCCTGCTCGCCGGACTACGCCGCCCCGACACCGGAACCGTCCGCTACGACGACACCAGCCTGCACGACCTCAAACGCCGGATGCTCGCCCGGCGGCTCGCCGTCGTCGAACAGGACGTGACCGCCCACAACCACGTCAGCGTCCGCCAGGTCGTGGAACTCGGCCGCACCCCGTTTCGGGGTCACTTCGACGCCCTGACCGAGCACGATCAGCGGATCATCGACGCGGCACTGGAACGGGTCGACGTCACCGACAAACAGCACCGGAGTTGGCACACCCTCTCCGGAGGGGAGAAACAGCGCACCCAACTCGCCCGTGCCCTCGCCCAGGAGCCCCGGGAGATCCTCCTCGACGAACCCACCAACCACCTCGACATCCGGCACCAGCTCGAACTCCTCGACCTGCTGAGCAAACTGGATGTCACCTGCATCGTCGCCCTGCACGACCTCAACCTCGCCGCCCGCTACTGCGACCACATCGTCATCCTCGATCACGGGCGGGTGGTCGACGCAGGCACCCCTGAGACCGTACTGACCTCCGACCTGATCGAGTCGGTCTACGGCGTCAACGTGCTCATCGACCGCGAACCCACCACGGGCGTTCTCCGAGTCACCTACCTGGCTGCCACCCCGTCGGGAACGACCGCCAGGCAAGCGATGCAACTCGATGCTCAGTAGGCGACGACCGTTCGGCGACCCGGAGATGCGCCCCTGACCGTGCTGACCGCGGCAATGGCCATCGGCGCCGCGGCCGCAGCAGGAGCCGGCACGCTGGGCCGGCCCACCCGCGCGTACCTCGACTGCGCAGTTCCTGTCCCGCGACTAAGCGAAGGGCCCGGTGCCGGGCTTGTGATGGACGAATGATTGTCCCGGCTGGGTTCGGGGAGCCGCTCGCCACCGGTTCGGCGTCCATCTCGTCGCCAAGGTGTGGAAGGACGGACATCGATGGGACCAGACCAAGGACCGCCGCCCCGCATTATTGGAATCGATAATCATTTTCGATATGGTGAGGTTATGACCAGCTCTGACGTGATGAAGGTGCACCCCGATCTTGAGTACGCGGTCGCTGCCGGCCAGCCGCTGTTGCTCGACTTGTACGTGCCCGGTGATTCCGACGCCGCACCAGTGTGCATATGGCTGCATGGTGGCGCCTGGTTGGTCGGTGATCGCGTTACCGAGGTCGAACGACTTGCCCAGGGGATGGTCGAGCGTGGGATCGCCTTCGCCAGCTTGGACTACCGACTGGGCCCAGCCGGGGCGTTTCCCGCGTCCATCAATGACGTCCGAGCCGCAGTCCGGTGGTTGCGTCAACATGGCGACGAGTACTCCCTGGCGACCGATCGAATGGCGGCATGGGGAGCGTCGGCGGGCGGGCATCTCGCGCTCATGGCCGCGCTGGCCACCGAAGAGAAGGCTGAGGATTGGCTGAGTGCAGTGATCGCGTGCTTCGCGCCGACCGACTTGCCTGCCAGGCTCTCGCGTACTCCGCTGGAACGCCAGATACTGCGTGACCCACCGGATATTGCATATCTGGCGACCGATCCGGCCGCTCCCGATCTGACCAAGGCGCGTCAAGCCAGTCCGCTGTACCAGCGCCTCGACCATGCACCGCCGGTGTTGCTCGTGCACGGTGACCGCGACCAACAGATGGCTCTCGACCAGAGTGAGCGCATGCACCAGGCGTTGGTGGCGGCGGGACGGGACAGCACGCTGCTCGTCCTGGGTGGAGTTGGCCACGAGGATCCTCGGTTCCGGGATCCGTGGCTGCTCGACGTGGTCGCCGCGTTCGTCCACCGGCACCTCAGCGGCGAGCTCTAGAACTGACGGACGTTGTCGACAGGTGGGTCTCTCGTGTCCAGGAGACCTGCATGACTGAACGTGAGCGGGAACGACGCGCCCGGCACCGGCTGGCGGTGCTGCGGCGCGCGGAGGACTGACCCGGGGGGCCTTACTCGTCTCCGCCGCCGTCTCCGCCGCCGTCGCCGCCGCGCTCGGCCTGGCCGCGGTCCCGGCGCTCGCCGAGCCGGTCACCCTGTCCGAAGGACACGTCGACGTCGTCGACATCGGATACGAGGCTTGCGCGCTCGAACTCGGCCTGCACGGCGAGACCACGGGCACCCCCGTCGAGCGCGATCCGGCCGAGGTCACCCTGCACGTCAAGCCGGAGGCCGAGGCCGCGGTGCCGAGCAACTCCGCTTACGCCTTCCTCGGCGATCCCGGCGCCCCGGTGCGCCACGTCGTGGGAGCGCTGCAGGGTACATGGCGATCTTCGCGGGGCCGAAGTGGTACTGCCGCCGCAGCCAGAGGATCTTCTCCACCACCTCGGCTGGCGTGGCCGTGGCATGTGATGCGGTGCACTGGAACGGTCCTTGAGCCCCTCCAGGCCCTCGGCCTCGTAGCGCTGGAGCAACTTGCAACAGCAACTCCGGCTGATGCCGTAGGAGCGGCATGTGGCGGCCACGCTGCCACTGACCGGTGGTGGACATCGAACCTCCGGTCAGGAGAATAAACCGGGAATGTTCACCGCGCCCTCGGCGCGGCCTCAGCGCTCCGGCATGGCCTCCAGGTAGGCGTGGATCTCCTCTGCCAGGTAGGTGCACTCGTCCACCGGGTGGTCGCTCGGGCAGGTGAGCATGTGAGCCAGGTGGGCGCGGGCGGAGGTGAGCCGGGCCAGCTGCTCGTCGCACGTGGCCAGCCGGTCGCCCACCGCGGTGCGCCAGTCGCGGTCGGCCGTGCTGCTCGCGAGCAGCACGGCGATCTCGGGCAGGCTCATCATCGCCGTGCCCTGCATGAGCTGGATCAGCGCGATGCGCCGGAGGTCGGCGTCGCCGTACACCCGCCGCCCCGCCCGGCGCGCGGGCGCGAGAAGCCCCTGCTTCTCCCACCAGTGGAGCGTGGAGACGGCGACCCCGAAGCGGGCCGCGACCTCACCCACGCGGTACGACGGTGCTTCGCCGCTGCTGTCGTTTGACATCAAGCCGACTTTAGGGCGCACCGTGGTCCCGCCGCAATGAAAACCATTGTCGAGAGGACCGTCCATGCCCGCACGCCCCGGTTGGCGGCTGCCCGTCGGACTCATGCTCGGCGCGTTCATCGCGCTGCTCGACGTCTCGATCGTCACCGTCGCCCTGCCCGACATCGGCGATGACCTGAACACCGGGACGTCGGGCATGCAGTGGATCGTCGACGCCTACACCCTGCTGCTGTCCGCGTTGCTGCTGTCCAGCGGCGCGCTCGGCGACCGCTGGGGCCGCAAGCGGGCCTACCTCGCGGGCGTGACCGTCTTCACCCTCGCCTCGCTCGCCTGCGCCGCGGCACCCACCGTCGGAGCGCTGATCGCCGCGCGGGCGGTGCAGGGAGCGGGTGCAGCCCTGGTGTTCACCGGAACGCTGTCGAACCTCGTCCAGGCGTACCCGGAGCCGCGCGAGCGGGCCCGGATGCTCGGGCTCAACGGCGCGGTCGCCGGGCTCGCGATCGTAGCGGGGCCGCTGCTCGGCGGCGTGCTGGTGGACACGCTGGGCTGGCGCGGCATCTTCGTCATCAACCTGCCGGTGGGCCTGGCCGCGCTGTGGCTCGGCGCGCGCGCCATCCCCGAGACCTCCGACCCGGAGCACGCCGCCTTTGATCCGGCGGGGCAGGTCCTGGGGCTGGTGATGCTGGGCACGCTCACCTACGGGCTGATCGAGAGCCATGAGTACGGCTGGTCCTCGGTGCAGACCCGCACCGCGCTGGCCGTGGCGGCGGCCGCTGCCGCCGGCTTCGTGCTGGCCGAACGGCGCGGCGCCCGGCCGATGCTGCCGCTGCACCTCTTCCGCGACTCCCGGTTCACGGTGCCCAACGTCGCCTCGTTCGTCCTGGGCTTCGGCACCAGCGCCGTGTTCTTCCTGCTCTCGCTCTACCTCCAGCAGGTCCAGGACCACTCCGCCCTGTCCACCGGGCTGCGCTTCCTGCCGCTGACCCTCAGCCTCAGCGCCGTCTCCCCGTTCGCCACCAGGCTGTGCGCCCGCTTCCGCACGTCGACCGTGATGACGGCCGGCTACGCGGTCTCCGGCGCTGCGCTCTTCGGCCTAGCCCTGCTCGCCACGGACACCGGCTTCTGGCCGTTCGCCGCCCTGTCCGTCCTGCTCGGCGTCGGCATGGGCGCGTCCATCGGCCCCACCCAGCTGGCCGGGGTGGCGGCGCTGCCGGTGCAGCGCTCCGGCCTCGCCGCGGCCTGCATCAGCACCACGCGTCAGGTCGGCACGGCGCTGGGCGTCGCCGTACTCGGCCTGATCGTCGCCTCCCACGCCGGCTCCGACCTGGGCAGTGAGCAGTACGCGCACGGCTTCGTCCGCGGTCTGCACATCGCCGGTCTGGCCACCGGAGTGGCGTCCCTCGCCGCCGCCGGGCTGATCGCCGCCTCGGCCCGCCACCACCGTCCGGCGGCGGACCGCGCCGCCACCTCCACCAGCGCGGCCAGCGTGTGACCAGCCTGCGGACCGCGTCCGACTGATCGCTCACCGGGCCGGGCGACGGCGGGCGAGCCGGGTTCGGTCGCGGTCGGCGCCCGGGCGCCGGGGTCGGCGGGCTGGCTGAGGCATCCGGTGTTCCGCGCTCGGCAGAGGGTCTGCGTGGCCGTCGCGGTGGAGGCGCCACCGTCCCTTGTCCTCGCCCTCTTTGGTCTCCGGTGCGGTCAACGCCTTCGTGCCGGCGCACGTCTTCACCCACGTGCTGCCGCGCAGACCAGCGCTCGCCTTGTCCGTGGCCAGCGCCGTGGGCGTGGTGCCGGCCGGGTGCCAGTGCGCGTCGGTGCCCGTTGCGGGGAGTCCGATCAGGCGTGGGGTGAACCCGGTGGTGTGCGTCAGCAGGCTCCGGACAGGGCGCCCGAGGTGCGGCGCCGCCCGCGTGTCCGACACCTCGTACAGCGACACCAGATCCGTGCCCGGGCCAAGCGACCGGCTTATCCAGCGCCCCCGAAGCTGGCTTCAGCGCACTGCCGCGACTCACGTGCGATGCTGCCGCTGCGCGGGAATGGGAAGATGCACAGGTTCGAACCGCGGAACGAGGTCGCCCGTGAAGCACAGCCCGCAATCCTGAGGTGGCCGCGGTCGCGCGCACTTGGGAGGGCCGGGCCACGCGCTACGACCACCACACCGAGCCGCTCGGAGACCAGCTGAGCTTGAACCTTTGGCGGAGTCTCGGTGACACCGGTAGGTTCTCCGCGGTGACCTCGATGGAGATGCAGGGCCTCGCGTTGATGACCGACGCGGCGCAGTTGCGCTGGGTGGTACTGGGGAACTCGACGCGGCAGCCGCCTGTGGTCATGCTCCATGGCGGTCCGGGCCTGCCGGACTATCTGGGCGCTGTCGCCCTCATGCGTTGGTGGATTGGCGTACCCGGGAACGAGCCGAGCGAGGCCGCCGCATGTCCGCACCGCAACAGGAGCGGCTCCGCGAACTGGAGGAGTTGCCGCACCGCACAGAGGAGCAGGAAGTCGAGCTGCTCACGCTGGCCTGGTTCACCGACCACGCCGATCCCGAACGTGGGTGGCACTGGGCAGCCCAGGGTGCCCGGCAGCGTCGCCCGATCAACTGGGCTATGAATGGCGAACTTGGCAAGGAAGGACACGCGGACCCGCTCGATGAGCACCTTGCCGAGCTGCGCGCGTGCCTGCCCGCGCGAGCGGAACTCCTCGGTGGGTGCGATGACCCCTGGGCTTGATCCGCTTTGACGGACATCCGCAACGCCGCTGCGTTAGCACTGTGGGGCTGTTCGTCAAGAGGGGTTGAACGGCGCAACGGGATCCCGATAGATCAACGATCGGTGAAGAAAGTCGATCAAGGGACGGGATCCCGTTGCAGGAGAAGTCTGTCATCAGCCGGGTAGCCACAGCAGCATCCGGGGTGTTCGCGCCCGGCCACCTGGGCGAGTTAACCCAGGTCGTGGACTGCACGCTTGTGGATGCGGTACTGGCGGAGACCGGCGCGGTCGAGCGGCGGGTGCGGTTGCTCCCGGCACGAGTGGTGGTGTACTTCGTCCTTGCATTGGCGCTGTTCGAAGACTGCGGTTATCGAGCGGTGTGGGGCAAGCTGACCGCCGGCCTGGTCGGACGGGGGTCCTCGTATCCGCACTCCTCGTCGCTGTCGCGGGCCCGCCGTCGGCTGGGAGCTGGTCCGCTGCGCGCCCTGTTTGAGTCGCTGGCCGGTGCCGTGGCTTGGCGATCCACCCCGGGGGCTCACTGGCGGGGCATGCGCACGGTGGCGGTGGACGGCACGACCTTGCAGGTCCCGGACCGTGCCCGGGTGACCCAGTGCTTCCCGAAGCATCGCAGCCGCCTGCGCGAGACCGGCTATCCCCTGTTGCGTCTGGTGACCTTGGTGGAGACCGGCACCCGGGCGATCCTCGCCGCCGCGTTCGGTCCGGACACCACCAGCGAGATCTCCTATGCGCGGCAAATGCTGGACAACCTCGGGCCACGGATGTTGGTGCTACTGGACGCCGGCTTCGATACCTGGGAGTTCTTGCGGGATGTCCACGACTACGGCGCCCAGTTCCTGGCCCGTTCTTCCGCCCGCCGGTGTCCGACCATCCAGCGCCGCCTGCCGGACGGCTCCTACCTGGCCCGGCTTGGCCACGGCAAGCTGCCCGTGCGCATCATCGAGGCACGGATCACCATCATCCTCCAGGACGGCACCGAACAGCACGAGCAGTGGCGCCTTACCACCAGCCTGCTCGACCATGCCGGCTTCCCCGCCCAGGAACTCGTAACGCTCTACCACGAGAGGTGGCAGGCGGAGACGACGTACGCCAGCTTGAAGGCCACGCTCCTCGATGGCCGCGTACTGCGTTCACAGCACCCGCACGATCTCGAGCAGGAGGTCTGGGGCATCCTTGCCGTCTACCAGGCGCTCATCCGCGTGGCCTCCGACGCCGCCGCCAGCCGTCCGGACCTGGACATGGACCGCCTCAGCTTCACCGTGGCCCTGCACACCGCGCGTGACCAGGTCACCTGCGCCGCCAGCGCGCTCTTCACAAAACCAGCCTGCCTGATCGGCCCTATCGGCCAGGCGCTACTGGCGAACCTCCTGCCCGCCCACCGTCGCCGCCGCATCAAGGCCCGCAGCCTGAAGACCACCAGCAAGTACGCCAAGAACTTCGGGAAACACCCACGCGTGACCCAAAAGTACTCGTTCCATGCTCACGTCATGGTGATGGAACGGGGCTTGCCAGCTCGACCTCGGCCTTAACGCAGCGGCGTTGCGGACATCCGAGATCAGGGGTTACGGCCCCGGAAGGATGTCCACCATGGAGAGCATGGGGAAGAAGAAGCCGCGTCCCAGGCGCTCGTTCACGCCGGAGTTCAAGGCGGAGATCGTTGAGCTGTGCCGCCGCGGCGATCGCTCGGTCGGCCAGGTGGCCAAGGACTTTGACCTGACCGAGACCGCGGTGCGGCTGTGGGTCAGCCAGGCCGAGGCCGATGCCGGTGAGGAGCCGGGGCTGACCACCGGTGAGCGGGCCGAGCTGGTCCGGCTTCGGCAGGAGAACCACCGGCTGCGGCAGGACGTGGACGTTCTCAAGCGGGCCACGGCTTTCTTCGCGAACGAGACCCGATGACGGTGGATCTGTTCACGAGGCGGAGAAGCAGGCAGGCCACAGCGTCAAACGGGCGTGTGAACTGCTGAAGGTCTCGCGTGCCGCCTTCTATGCCCGCCGCGCCGGTGTCCCTTCGCCGCGCCGGCAGCAGGACGCCGAGCTGACCAAGCGGATCCAAGCGGTGCATGCCCGCTCGCACGGCGCCTACGGTGCCCCACGCGTCCATGCCGTGCTGCGGCGCGAGGGGAGAGGGTGCGGGCGACGCCGTATCGCACGGCTGATGCGCCAGGCGAAGCTCTCCGGCCGGTGTCACCGACGCCGCACTCGTACCACCATCGCCGATCCGCACGCGGGAAGGCGGCCGGACCTGCTGCAGCGCACCTTCACCCCGTCGGCCGGGCTGAATGCCCGCTGGTGCGGCGACATCACCTACATCGCGACCGGGGAGGGCTGGCTCTATCTGGCCACGGTGATCGACATCGCCTCCCGCAAGGTGGTGGGCTGGGCCACCGCCGATCACCTACGCACCTCGCTGGTGGTCGACGCACTGACAACGGCCTGCCGCAGCCGCCGCCCAGGCCGAGGGCTGATCTTTCACGCGGACCGCGGCTGCCAGTACACCAGCCGCGAGTTCGCCCAGGTGGCCGCCTCATTCGGTGTCCGGTTGTCCACCGGACGAACCGGGGTGTGCTGGGACAATGCCCTCGCGGAGTCGTTCTTCGCTACCCTCAAGCGCGAGCTGGGCGCCGGCCGCCAGCACGTGTGGCCCAGCCGGGCCGTCGCTCACTCGGCGATCTTCGAGTTCATCGAGGGCTGGTTCAACGTCCACCGGCTGCACAGCAGCCTGGGCTACCGCAGTCCCACCGAGTACGAGGCCGCCCTCACGGCCTGACCGACACAACAACCGTGTCCGTCAAACCGGAGCAAGCTCACCTGTCGAGGGATCCGCGATCACGGCTGATGGCGGAAGCTGATGCGCATCAGCCGGCTGTCAGCCCAGTCTTCGAGCAGAGTCGGCCGGATGGTGCCGGGGTCATGGGGCTGATTGAGATCCGCGACGATCTCCGCCAGCACGGCCTGACGTTCAGCTGGGTCGGTGACAGGCGTGGCCCGTGCAGCCAGATCTGCGCGGATCCCGTTCTTGAGGTGGAAGGTGAAGTCGGGATTGGCGAGAAGGTTCGCATGCCAGTCGGTCGCGGCACCGCCGGCGCCGCTACACAGGTAGGTGGTGCCCGCAGCCCGGTAGAAGAAGATCTCGATGCGGCGTGGCCGGCCGGTGCGGCGCCCCAGCGTCGTGATGTCGATGATCCGTTCTCTGGTGCCTGCGGCGGGGGTGATCTCGATGGCTCGCCGGATGTGGTTCGGCAGGTGCGACAAAGACGCGTCCCGTGCGGAGTCGTTCCATCCGGTCGCGTCCGGAGTGCTCATGCGGTCTCGGCTTGAAGGGCGGGGCCGAGGAGGAGTCCACCGTCGATGACGTACTCCGACCCCGTGATGAACGATGCGTCGGATGACGTGAGGAACAGGAGAAGCCGGGTGACGTCGGTCGGCTCCCCGAGCCGGGGTATGGCGAACGGCTCGGGTGAGTAGAAGTCGGCGATTGCCGCGGTGGCTCCTGCTGCTGGTTCGTGGATGAAAGGGGTCGCGATCACGCCGGGGTGGATGGTGTTCACGCGGATGTGGTCCCGGCCGAGCTCGAGCGCTGCCGTTTGGGTGAGGCCTCGCACGGCCCACTTGCTGGCGACGTACGGCCCGTAGTGAGCCGTGCCGCCCAGGCCCATGGTCGAGGCGATGTTGACGATGGCTCCCCCTGCTGCGCGGCGCAGAGCGGGGGCTGCGGCCTTGATGCCGAGGAAGGTCCCGGTGAGGTTGATGTCGAGGATGCGCGACCACGTAGCCTGGTCTGTGTTCTCCATCGGTGCCGGCGGGTTCTGGACGCCCGCGTTGTTGACGAGCACGTTCAGGGCGCCGAAGGCGCTCTCGGCGGCCAGCACGGCGGCGGACCACGAACTCTCGTCGGTGACGTCGAGGCGGGTGAAGTGAGCGCGGGTCCCCAGCTCGGCGGCGAGAGCGGTGCCGCGTTCGGTGTCGATGTCGCCGATCACTACGTTCGCTCCCTCCGCGTGAAAGGCGCGCACGTGGCTTGAGCCCTGGCCGCCGGTCCCACCGGTTACGAGCACGGTCTGGTCGTCGAAGCGGTTCATCGGATGTTCCTTCGGTACGTGGGCGACCGGCCGGGATCATCGGCGATGAACGGCCGGCCGATGGTGAGCCGAGTGACTCACCGCTGCTTTGAGCCTAAGACGGCGTCGATGGCGAGTCAAGCCACTCACCTCGTATACTCGGTCCATGAGCAGGGACGTACCGACGTACCACCAGCGCGTCGCCCAGGAAAAGCGCGCGCTGATCGTGGCGGCCGCGACCGCACTGTTCCTCGAGTTGGGCTACGACCGGACGTCGCTGGCGCGGATCGCGGAGCGCTCGGGTGTCTCGCGGGCCACCTTGTTCAAGCAATTTCCGAGCAAGGCCGCCCTGTTCAACGCCATCGTCACCGAGTCCTGGTCAACCGCCGACGAGGCGGATCCTCCACCGGCAGGCAACATCGTTGACGGGCTCAGCGCCATCGGTCGCCGTTACGCCGAGCTGTTGAGCCGGCCCCAGATGACCGACCTGTTCCGGATCGTCATCGCCGAGCTGCCGCGGTTCCCGGAGCTGGCCCATGCGCAGTTCTCACACGGGAAGATGCCCTACTTCGAGTCCGTACGCAGCTACCTCCTGGCTGAGCACGAGGCGGGAACGGTGCGGGTCGAGGACGTGGACCTCGCAGCCACCCAGTTCCTGGGCATGATCTCCAACTACGTCTTCTGGCCAACACTCCTGGTGCCGGGCTGGGAGATGAGCACCGAACGCGTCGCTCAGGTAGTCGACGAGGCCGTCCGCACCACCGCCGCCCGGTACGCCACAACGGGAACAGGGGCGTCCACCAACGACTGAGTCCAGGGACCGCGACAGGGTCCCGCCGCCACCCAGGGGAGCCGATGCCTCAAGCAATCGAGGCCGTCGGCGCCATGGGCGTTCGCGGGGCATCCGGAGCGGACGCCGCAGGAGGAAATGTCGATGTGTTGACCCCAGCCCGATCAACCTGGCATCAGTGCGGCCCGGCAAGAGGTCTCAGCAAGCCCAGCGCCGCAACTCCTACACCCTCAACTGTGAAGAGCCTCTAAAACCGGACTGCCCGCGGCTGACCTGGGGATTTGCTATTTCGACAGAGCCACGGTAGGCGGAGGGGCTGCACAGCTGCCCCCAGGTGATGTGGACGATGTATCGCAGGACTGTCGGCCACGTGGTCGGAGCCGGTAACGAACTCGCGCTGTTCTGCGGTGTCTCGCTGGGATACGAGAAGGAGGACGTGCCACGGCTGCGTACCGTGCGCGCGGACATGGCAGAGACGGTGAGCTTCGTCGGGGTGTGACCGTCGGATCCTCCCCGCGGCCGGGCCGCCGCCTTCGGACCGTGGAGCTGGTCCGTCACCCTGCCGCCGGGCACCGATGGTGGGTCAGCCGTCCCCGCCCGGCAGCCGTCGCATCTTCTCCCGGCAGTCGGCGGCGGATGTCGTGGCGTCGACTGCCTCGTAGCGCGCCAGGGCCTGGGCGTACAGCTCCCGTGCGCCGGCGGTGTCGCCGGTGGCGAGGGCCAGTTCGGCGGTGCCGACCAGGACACTGGCCGCTCCGGAGGTGTTTCTGTTGCGTTCGAACTGTTCCCCGGGCGGCCGCGTAGGCGATCCGGGCCTCCTCCTAGCGGCCGTCGAGGCGTTCGGTGTCGCCGTGGCCGAGCAGCGCGTAGGCACGGCCGCGGGTGATGCCCCGGCTGTCGTACATGGCGAGGGCCTCGGTGAACGCTTTCCGGGCGGCCTGGAAGCGGCCGTCGAGGCATTCGATGTCGCCGAGGCCGCGCAGCAGGTCGGCCTGGCTGCGGGGATCGGCGATCTCCTGGCAGATTCGGTGGCCGCGGCTGAGCGCTTCGCGGGCCTGGGGGTAGTCTCCGGCGAGACGGTGCAGGTGTCCGAGGCCCCGCAGGCACTGGGCCTGGCCCTGGCGGTCCCCGATCTCCTCGTAGAGTGCCAGAGCCTGCTGGTAGTGGTCGCGGGCGTCGGAGGCGGGCCGTTCCGCCATGCGTTCCACGTCGGCCAGGCCGCGGAGGGCCTGGGCCCGGCCCAGCGGTCGTCCAGGTCGGTGGAGAGCCGGGCGGCGCGTTCGAAGGTGTCGTACGCCTGGGGGTAACGGGCCGTGGCCAGCTGGACGTTGCCCTCGCCCCGCAGGGCCCGGGAGATCCCCTCGGGGCTGCCCGCCTGCTCGTACAGTGCGCGGGCTCTGGCGAACGTGTCGCCTGCCTCCGCCGTGGTCGGCGAGCAGGGCCCGTACGGGTACGGCGGTGAGCCGGCCCTCGTAGAGCAGGTCGCTCCAGGCCACCACGCCGATGAGGGTGCCCGCGTCGTCAAGGAGGGCCGCGCCGGACATGCCGGACCAGTCGTGTGCATCGGCGGGCCGGCCGCTGTGCACGTCGACGGCGTAGCGGTCGCTGCCCGTGTAGGTGAGGGGGTCGAGGCTGCCGCGGACCGTGTCGGTCTCGGTGGTGAGACCGGTGCCGCGGGCGGCCGCGGCGGACATGCCGGTCGCCTGCACGGGCACGGGGCGGTTCCCTGCGGGTTCGGCCCAGTCCGGGTCGACGGGCGGCAGGAAACCGGGCGGCCAGGGGGCGCCCGCGGTGTCGTGCACGTCGAGCAGGGCGGCGTCCAGGTCTCCGGCGCCCTGCCAAAGCACGTCGGCGGCGACGGGTTCGCCCGGCCGTACGGCGCCCCGGGGGCCCAGCAGCGGCTTGACCTCGATCTGCGGGCGAGGTGTGCCGTCGGGCCGGGTGACGCCGTGGCGTGAGGTGAGGACGAGGCCGGATACGAGCAGCCGTCCGGTGCCGAACTCGCTCCGGCCCCGGTCGTCCCGCGGTCCTGCCGTGACGGCGACCAGGCCCGGGTGGAGGTGGGCGGTCACGCGGGTCAGCGCCGGTCGGACACGGTGGCCGACTCCCCGGTGCGGACGTCCTGGACGTCCAGCACGACCCGCAGGCGGTGGCTCGCGCCCTGAGTGGCCCGGCCGTCGCCGCCCAGGCGCACCACGCCGAGCTTGAGCCCGCCCGAGGCACCCGCCTCGGTGCGGGCCTCGACGAGGAACTCCATCTCCACCTCGGTGATCCGGAACCGGAGCCGGGAGCCCTCGCTGCCCTCCTGCGCAGCGGCGAGCTGTGTTCTCAACTGCTCCAGTGCTTCCGTGATCTCCCCGTGGCCCTGCTGTCCGTCACCCACTGTTTCCCCCTCGCGCCGGAGCGATACGCGTTGCATCGGGCCGCATGGTGTGGGGCGGGGCCAAGCCGCCTTCTGGGCAACGGACTTGACCGGACCCCGGATTCGCCGGTACGCAGGGAGGCTGCCTGCTCCGGAAAAGGGGGACGATGACCCGCCCGGGTGCACTCGCCGTTCCGCGGGTGGCGGTGGCTGGTGGCCGCCGAAGAACTGCCATGTGTTGCTGCAGACGTTCGCGCCCCGGGCGCCCGGGGTCGTGGTGTCCCCCTCCGTCTCGCACACACGCCCTTCCTCCGGCCGAAAGAGAGGCATCCGGCTCTTTGCCCACGTGTCAACCATCAGAAACGGTTCCCTGCGGCGTGTGCGGCGAGTGCGGCGGACCCGCCGTGTCCCGACCCGGGGCGGTTCAGTCGTGCACCGTTGGCACCTGCCCTCCGGGGCGGCGTACGGAGGTTCGAATGCACGTATCAGTCAAGCCCCCGGCAGCTTGAGGGTCGTCCGCGCCAGCGGCGTGTACGTATGGGTCGCGTCGCCCCCTGGACACAGGTCTTGTCCCCGACTGGTGCGGGTCGAGCCTGGCCTCGCCAGCCTGCTCGTCGGGTGTTCTCCGGAAGTCCGGCTGCTCTGCGCCACCGCCTCCGCATCCCGGGTCGGCTCGTCAGCGTAGCGATCAGGGCCGGGGCCGTTCGGTGATCCAGTGGGCGGCGAGCAGGCCGGAGCCGGCGGTCAGGACGGCCGCGGCGATGACCGTGGCGTTCAGGCCGAGGGTGTCGGCGAGGATGCCGGCGACGAGGGCGCCGGCGGCGTAGCCGACGTCGCGCCAGAAGCGGTACGTGCCCAGTGCGCCGACGCGCCAGGCGGGGTGGGCGTGGTCGGAGACCGAGGCGATGAGGGCGGGGTAGACCATCGCGGTGCCGATGCCGAGGGCGACGGCGGAGAGGACCCCCGCCAGCAGCGGCCGGTCGAGCAGGGCGAGGGCGAGTACGAATCCGCCGGCCTGGGTGAGCATGCCGTAGACGATGAGGGGTTTGCGGCCGATGCGGTCGGCGAGGTGCCCGGTGGGGATCTGGCCGACGCCCCAGAGCAGCGGGTAGAGGCCCTTGATCAGGCCGACGGCGGCCAGGCCGAGACCGTGGTCGGTGAACAGCAGGGGGAAGACGCCCCAGGTGAGGCCGTCGTTGAGGTTGTTGACCAGGCCGGCTTGGCTGGCGCCGCGCAGCGAGCGGTCGCGCCAGGAGGTGCGGGCGAAGATGTGCGCCAGCCCGTTGGACTCGCCGGTGGGGGCGGGGCCGGAGTGCTGGGCGAGTTCGAGGGCGACGTGGGCGGCGGTGTCCCGGACGATGAGGGAGAGGGCGAGCCCGGCGGCGACGAAGACGACGCCGATCAGCTCGGGCGCGGGGCGCAGGCCGTATGCGGTGGCAAGGTAGCCGGTGAGCAGGGCGGTGCCGCCGACGGCGACGTACCCGGCGGCCTCGTTCAGCCCGGTGGCCAGGCCCCGGCGGGCCGGGCCGACCAGGTCGATCTTCATGTTGACGGTCATCGACCAGGTCAGGCCCTGGTTGACACCCAGCAGCACGTTGGCCGCCACGATCCATCCCCAGGAGGGCGCCCAGGCCAGGGCGAACGGGACGGGGATGCCGATCAGCCACCCGGTCACCAGGATGTGCTTGCGGCGGAAGCGGGTGGTCAGCGGCCCGACGGCCAGGTTGGTCAGGGCCTTGGTGACGCCGAAGGCGATGATGAAGGAGAAGACGGCCAGGTCGCTGGTCAGGCCGAACACGTCGGTGCCGATCAGCGGGACGGTGGTGCGCTCCAGGCCGACCAGGGCGCCGACGCAGACGTTGACGACGATCAGGAGGGTGAACTGCGGCCAGTTCTCCCGCAGGCCCAGCCGCACCGGCCGGCCGGAGTCGGCGGGGGCGGTGTTCACGAGCCGGTGTCCTCCGTGCCCTCGGCGAGGCGGAGGCCGTGGGCGGCGGCGTAGTCGGCCGGGCCGCCGTCCAGGACGGCGACGTCGGTGTGGCCGGCGCGTTCCAGGATGCTGGCGGCGGTCATGGCGCGCTCGCCGTGGCCGCAGGCCACGACCGCGCCGGTGGGGGCGTCGGCGACATGGGAGGAGAGGCTGCCGAGTTCGACGTGGACGGCGCCGGGGACGTGACCGGCCGCGTACTCGGCGCGCTGGCGCACGTCGACGTACGGACGCCGGCCGATGCGGTCGGCCCTCACGAAGTCGGTGGTGGCCTGCGCGTATCTGGCGGCGCGCCAGGCGTCCATGCCGCCGGCGAGGCGTCCGGCCAGTCGCTCGTAGCCGATCTTGTACGCCTGCCAGACGACCTCGCCCGGGTCCTGGCCGTCGTCGGCGACGAAGGCGAGCGGGGCGTCGTCGGGCAGCAGCCAGCCGAGCCAGGTGGCGAACTGATCGCGCAGCGGGATGGAGATCGCGCCGGGGACGTGTCCGGCCGCGTAGGCGGCTGCCGGGCGGATGTCGACGACGTGACCGCCGTCGGCGAGCAGGTCCTTCACCTGCGCCGCGGCGAGTGCGGGCAAGGCGGGGGCGGCGGTCAGGACGGCCGGGCCGCGGCGGTTGCGCTCGGTGAGGCGGTCGAAGTAGGCGGGGTAGCTGCCCAGGCTGCCGGTCAGCTGTCGTACGAAGGCGTCCTCGTCCGGCGCGGCCAGCAGCGGGTTCGCCCGCTTCTGGGCGCCGATGGTGGTGGTGCGCTCGGCGCCGGGCGGGGCGGAGCAGAACGAGCCGGCGCCGTGGGTGGGCCACACCGCGGTGCCGTCGTCCAGAGCGGTCAGCCGCTTCAGCGAGCGGTGCTGGGCGCGGGCCAGTTGCTCGGTGCGGTCGGTGCCGAGCAGGTCGGTGCGGGCGGCCGAGTTCACGATCAGCGAGCCGCCGGTGAACACCCCCAGCTCGCGGTCGCCGTCGAGGAGGAGGTACGCCAGGTGCTCGTCGGTGTGGCCGGGCGTGGCCAGCGCCCGCAGGGTGAGCCCGCCCAGGTCCACCTCGTCGCCGTCGGCGAGCGCCGTGTGCGGGAAGGCCCGCCGCCCGCCGGCGGAGGCGAGCACGGTGGCGCCGGTGTCGTGGCCGAGCTGGACGGCGCCGGAGAGGAAGTCGGCGTGCAGGTGCGTGTCGGCCGCGTACGCCACGGCCAGGCCGCGCCGCCCGGCGGCGGCGTGCAGCACGCGCAGGTCGCGGGCGGCGTCCACGGCCAGGGCCCGGCCGTCGCCCAGGTCGACGAGGTAGGCACTGTTGCCCAGCCCGTCGTCGACCAGCGGGATGAGGTGCTCCTCGGCGAAGCCCATGGTGTTCCTCCAACGGTCCGGTGCATGAGGCGTCTGGTCGCGGCCTTCCTTACCGTCTACAATATTCCATGGATTAATGGAGGATGCCATGCCGGAAACCACGAGGGCCCGCTCCAAGGCGGAGCTGTACGAGGCGTTCGCGGCCAGTGGAAAGGCGCTGGCCAGCGGAAAGCGCCTGGAGCTGGTCGATCTGCTGGCCCAGGGCGAGCGCACCGTCGAGGCCCTGGCCAAGACCGCGGGGCTGAACCTGACGACCGCCTCGGCGCATCTGCAGACGCTCAAGCAGGCCGGGCTGGTCGCCACCCGTCGCGAGGGCGTACGCATCCACTACCGGCTCGCCGGAGACGACGTCGCCCGGCTGCTCGCCCTGCTGCGCAAGGTCGCCGAGCACCGCCAGGCCGCGGTGCCGCCGGCCCTGGACGCCTACCTCGGCGATCTGCCTCCGAACGCCGGGCAGGAGGTCACCCGCGAGGAGCTGCGCGCCCGCGTCGCCGCCGGGGACGTGGTGGTCCTGGATGTCCGCCCGGTGGCGGAGTACCGGGCCGGGCACATCCCCGGCGCCCTCTCCATACCGGTCGAGGAGCTGGCCGACCGCATCGGTGAGCTGCCCGGGGACGCCGACGTCGTCGTGTACTGCCGCGGTGAGTACTGCGTGCTCGCCTACGACGCGGTCCGGCTGCTCGTCGACCGCGGCCGGCGGGCCATCCGCCTCCACGACGGCATGCTCGAATGGCGCCTGGCCGAGCTGCCCGTCGACACCGAGGAGCTGCTCTGACCGGCGGCGTTCCACCGCCCGTACCCGGGCCGCCCCCACCATGCTGGTCGCCCCCCCTCGGCGGCGTGATCGGCCGGCCCCAACCTCGCCTCCCCCACCGGCCACCTCGGCCCCGATCCCAGACACGAGCCGCCCAGCGCCGGCTGCCGTGCCGCGCTTTCGCCGCGTGCACTTCCTCGTCCCCGACACCGCTGCCGCGTTCACCCCTGCGGATGCCGGGGCTGCCGGCCCCCGGGGCGGCACCCCGGCCACGTGGCGGAGGCCGGGGTGCCGGTGGGGAGGTTCAGCCGCCGAGGCCCCAGGCGTGGTGGAGGCGGTCGACCATGCTCTCGTTGCGCAGGGTAAGGGACAGGTCGGTGCCGCTACCTTCCAGCGCGAAGAGGGAGTACCAGTCGTAGTCGGGGCGCTGGGTGTGCTTGCCGCCCAGTGCCGGCCAGTAGACCGAGCCCATGCCGTGCTCGCGTGCGGTGTCGGTGCCGGCCTGGATGTGGCGGACGAAGTCGTCGTCGCTGTCCGCCTCGTTGTAGTCCCTGCCGTCGTCCATGGGGGCGCCGAACTCGTCCAGCACGGTGCGGGCGCCGCAGTCACCGATCTTCGATGCGAACTCGGCCTTCCACTCCTCGTTGCTCTTCTCGCCGGGGTAGAAGAACGCGTACAGGTGCAGCGAGAGGTACGTGCCGTCGAAGCGGTCGCCTTCGCGTAGACGGTGTCGCAGTCGTCGGACCGGCTCAGCCCTTCGGGGACGACGGGGCCGTCGGTGAAGTTGTCGCCGGGCATGGCCGAGTTCACGCCCTTGAAGTCGGCGGCGGCCAGCGCGGTGGCGCCCGTGGTCCGGCGGCGGGGGCCGGGCCGCGTGCGGGGCCGGGGCGGGCACGACCGGCCGGTCGGCCCTGCCGACGACCACCCTGCCGCGCCCGAGACACGGCCGATCAATTACGATCAGACCTATCACGTCAGAATTTGCTCGACTCATATACGATCGTAACTGATCGGCCCGACGACACCGAGCGGCAAGGAGAACCGTGATCGACTCTGCGGCCCAGGCCTCCTCCGTACGACGGTGGCGGCCCGGCCGACCGCCGGCTGCGCGCTAGGCTCCCGTGTGGAACCCGGGCGGTGCGTCGGCCTGTTCACCCTGCTCACGTCGGATGATCCGCTGCTGACGGCGGTGTGGGGCAGCAGCTTGACCACGAGGGGGGTTCGCCTCCCCGGTACTGCCAGCGGCACTCTTGCGATCAGGACGGACATGCACGAATGACGACTTCCGGCACTTCGGCCCCGCTGCCAGACGAACGTCGTACCCGCGTACTCGATCTCCTGCAGCGGCGCGGCACGGTGCGCGTCAACGACCTGGCGGCCGAGTTGGACGTCTCGGTGATCACCATCCGTCGTGACATCTCCATGCTGGCCGAGCAGGGGCTCGTCCGCAGGGTGCGGGGCGGTGCCACGCTGCTCGGTGCCGCCCCGGCCACCGCCGGGCCGCCGGTCGACGGCGAGCGTGCCCGCGCGCCGGAGACTGCTGCGGCCCCGGTCGAGCGGCGGTCCGTGCAGCCGAGGACGATCGGCATGGTGGTCCCGTCGCTTGACTACTACTGGCCCGACATCATCCGCGGCGTCCGCGAGGCCGCCGCGGGCGAGGGCGCACGCATCGTCCTGCGGGGGGCCACCTACGAGGCCGCCGACGAGCGTCGGCAGCTGAACTGGCTGGTCGAGTCGGGGAACGTGGACGGGCTGCTGGTGGCACCGACGACGACGAGCGGCGAGGGCGCGGAACTGGTGCGGTGGCTGCAGGCCACCGAGGTGCCCGTGGTCCTGGTCGAGCGCACCGCGACCCTGGAGCCGTACCAGGAGGTCATGGAGTCCGTCGTCAGCGATCACGTGCTCGGTGCCGCGATGGCCGTCCGGCATCTGGCTTCACTCGGTCACCGCCGCGTCGGGCTCCTCACCACCGTGGACAGCCCCACCGGCCCGCATGTGCGGCGCGGCTGGCGGCAGGCCTGCGCGGAACTCGACCTGCGGCTCGACGGCACACCGGACATGGAGACGGTCGACCAGGCACAGCCCGGCTGGTTGCAGGCGCGCGAGGATCTGATCGACCGGTGCGTGGCCTCGCGGACGACCGCGTTGCTCGTGCACTCCGACCCCGAGGCGATCTCGCTGGTGGAACGGTGCCAGGAGCGCGGTATCGACATCCCCGGCGACCTCGCCTGCGTCAGTTACGACGACGAGGTCGCCGAGTTGTGCGACCCGCCGCTCACCGCGGTCCGCCCGCCGAAGGCGGCCGTCGGCCGGGCGGCGTTCAGGCTGCTGGCCGAGCGCCTCCGTGATCGCGACCCGGAGCGGCCCGCGCACCGCATCGCCATCGCGCCGCGGCTGATCGTGCGCGCGTCGTCCCGCTGAGTGCGCCTGCTCCCGCGGATCGCGCCGCATGCGGTTCGGCGGTTCCGGCTCCGTTCCGGCCCCGTTGCGGGCGCCGCCTGAAAGCCCTCGGAGGCGCTGTGCCTCCGAGGGCTTCCGGCGGATACGTGAAGGGGGCAGTCGGACCTCACGCATCCACGACCGGCGGCTGTTCCGCCGGCCGGGCCCGTCCTCCTCCGCGCGGCCCGTGCTCCGCGCGGAGGAGGGGTCAGACGTGCGAGTCCTCCGGCTGGTCGGCGTCGTGGAGGGGCGAAACGGCGTACCGCGTGTTGGCCCACACCACGTAGAGCAGCGGGGCGCACGCGACAAGCAGGCCGACGAGCGGTTGCAGCAGCACGACGGTGGCCGCGAGGCCCAGCAGTGCCACGTTGGCGACGGCGAGGAACCAGCGCCGCGTCGTGAGGACGAGGCAGGGCCACAGCAGCCGGCGCAGCCGGGTGTCTCCCGCCGCCCGGGGGGCCGCGAGCACCGTGATGACGGAGATCACGGTGGCGCTCACCAGCACCGCGAGAGTCAGGAAGAGCGGTACCAGCGCCGGTCCCCAGGCGGTTCGGGCGAGGGCCACGGCGTCCGCGACGAGCACCCCGACCAGCCCGGCGCCGAGGGCCCAGACGGCGAGCGCGCGCCCGGCGGCGCGGCGGTACGCGCCCCAGAACGGGCGCAGCACCACCGGGGATCCGTCCTCGTCCAGGGCGGTGAAGCAGCCGAAGACACCGGCCAGCGCCGGCGCGCACAGGCAGGAGAGCACGGCGAAGAACGGCCAGGACGCCAACGGGTCCCGTACGACCGCGAGCGCGCCCAGCAGCGGCGCGGTCGCCAGCGCGAACTGGACGTTGGCCATCAGGCCGACGTAGACGACGCCGAAGATCCGGTCGTACGTGGCCTGTGCGGCCGGGCGGAAGATGTTGAGGCGCGTGCCGGAACGTGCGGTGGACTCGCTCATCGTGCTCACCCCTTCAGTCCGGTGGTGGCGATGCCGCGGATGAAGTACCGCTGGCCGAGCAGGAAGATGACGACGACGGGCAGCACGGAGAGCACGGCGCCGGTCATGATCATCGCGTATCGGGCGTCGTACAGGCCGATGAAGGAGCGCAGGCCGAGCTGGACCGTCCACAGGTCGTTGCTGGAGAGGTAGATGAACGGGCCCATGTAGTCGTTCCAGGTGTTCACGAACGTGAGCAGGGCCAGGCTCGCCAGCGCGGGCTTCGACAGCGGCAGCATGATCCGCCAGTAGATGCGGTATTCGCTGAGCCCGTCGATGCGGGCCGCCTCCACCAGTTCGTCCGGGATCGACATGTAGTACTGCCGCATCAGGAACACTCCGAAGGCGCTGAACGCCTGGATCAGGATGATCGCCCAGAACGTGTTCGTCAGCCCGGCGTCGTCCATCATGATGTATTGCGGCACCATGTACGCCTGCCAGGGCACCGCGATGGTGCCGATGTAGCCGAGGAAGAGCGCGTCGCGCCCCGGGAACCTGATCTTGGCGAAGCCGTACGCGGCGAAGCTGCCGGTGAGCACCTGCAGAAAGGTGACCACGACGGCCAGGTACGCGGAGTTCTTCAGGTACTGCAGCATCGGGATCTCGTCCCAGATCTCCGAGTAGTTCGACCAGCGGAACTCCTCGGGTATCCATTGGATGGGGACCGTGAGGACCTGGTTGTCGCGCTTGAGCGACGAGGAGATCATCCAGATGAACGGGATCAGCACCACCGCGGCCACGGCGAGCAGGCCGGCGTAGGCGGCGGCCGTGCGGAGCACCCGGCCCGCGAAGCGGCCGCGGCGCGGTGGTGCGGCGGGGGCGGGAGGAGCGGCACCGGGCGACGCCGTGGTGCCCAGCAGAGCGGTCATCGGGCGTCCCTCCGTTCGTTGAGCCGGAACTGGACGACGGTGATGGTCAGGACGATGGCGAACAGCACCAGCGCGATGGCCGAGGAGTAGCCGTAGTCGCCGTCCCTGATGCCCTCGCGGTAGATGAGCTGCGCGAGGACCAGGGTGCTGCGCCCCGGTCCGCCGTCGGTCATCACCACGATGAGGTCGAGGATCTTGAAGCTCTGGACCGTCAGCATGACGAGGACGAAGAAGGTGGTCGGGCGCAGGCCGGGCAGCGTGACGTGCCAGAAGCGCTGCCAGGCGTTGGCGCCGTCCACCCGGGCGGCTTCGTAGTACTCGGCGGGGATGGTCTGCAGGCCGGCGAGGTAGAGCACCATGTAGTAGCCCATGTCGCGCCAGACGCTGGTGATGATGACGGCCGGCATCGCCCAGTCGGTGTCGGTCGTCCAGCCCGGGGTGCTGGAGACGCCCAGCGCTTCCAGCCCTTGGTTGACGGGTCCGCTGGTGGGGTTGAAGAGCATGTTCCACACCACCGCGACGGCCACCAGCGAGGTGATGTAGGGGAAGAACGCCACGGTGCGGAAGAACTTCACGCCGCGGATCTTCCGGTTGAGCACGAGAGCGAGCGCCAGCGAGGCGACGAGCGTCAGCGGGATGTGGCCGCCGGCGTAGAACAGGGTGTTGGTGAGCGCGACCTGGAAGTTCTCGTCGTCGAGCATGCGCTCGAAGTTGTCCAGGCCGACCCACTCCGGTGAGCTGGCGGCGTCCCACTCCAGGAACGCCAGCGCGAAGGCCGCACCCACCGGCACCAGCGTGAACAGCGCGAACCCGATGAAGTTGGGCAGGATGAAGCTCCACCCGATCAGCGTGTTCCGCCGTACGCGGCGCCGCTGCACACTGCGGCTGGACCGGCCCGGCGGGGCCGGTGTCGTCTTCTGCGGGGAAGCAAGAGCCATGTTCGTGGTCCTCGTCTGGGAGCCGCGGGCCCGGACCGGCCGGGCCCCGCGTGTCTCGTACCGTCTAGTCGAGGACCTCGTCGTGGACGCGGTCGCTCATCGAGCTGATCCCGTCCTCGATCGACTTCTCGCCCACCATGATCAGTTCGTGTTCCTCCTCAAGGATCGTGTCGACGTCGGAGGTGTTCTCGCTGACCGGCATCTCCAGGGCGATCTCGTCGGGCTCGAACGCCTTGGCCGACAGCTTGTCGGTGGGCATGCCGTCGAGGCTCAGGTACTTCTGGATCAGCTCGCTGGACTGCAGCGCCGGCACCACACCGATCTCGGTGATCGCCTCGGCGCCCTGCTCGCCGGCGGCGAACTCGACGAACTCCTTGGCCAGGTCGGGGTTCGCCGCCTTCTTGTTGACGCCGAACGAGGTCGGTGAGCCGAACGTCGTCGTCGAGGTGGCGTCCGCGCGCTGCGGCAGCGGGGCCATGCCCCACTCGACGTCGGTGTCGCCGTTCTGCGTGGCCTCGATGAGGCGCGCGGCGTACCAGGTTCCCATGGGGACCATGGCGGCCTTGCCGGACTCGAACAGCGTGCCGTAGTCGGCCTGCTGGGCGGTGGCCGTGCCGAAGTCGAGGGTGGATCCGGAGTCCTGCAGCTCCAGGGCGGTCTCGTACTGCTCGGCGAAGAAGTCGTAGTCGCCGCTGAGTTGGTCCCCGCCGTTCTGGGCGGCGGCCACGGCGTGGACCACGGAGCGCCAGACGTGCTGGTAGGCGCCGTAGACCTGGTCGCCGCCGTCCTCGGTGAGCTGCTCGGCCACGTCGACGTACTCGTCCCAGGTGAGGTCCTCCGGGTAGTCCACCCCGGCCTGGTCGAAGAGCGTCTTGTTGTAGAACAGCAGCCAGAAGTCCTGCCGGTAGGGCAGCGCGTAGTACGAGCCGTCGCTGTCGAACGCCTCCAGGCCGGCGAGGTCCTTCTCGCCGCCGGCCGGCATGGCGTCGGTGACGTCCGCCAGCTGGCCGCGGCTGGACCAGCGGGAGTAGTCGGTCACGTTCTTGACGGTGATCACGTCGGTGTCGTCACCGCCCGCGAGCATGGTGGTCACCTTGTCGGGATAGTCGTCCGCCAGGATGTCCACCGGTTCGATCGTGACCTTGGGGTGGCTCTTCTCGAAGGCGTCGAACAGCGCCTGGAACTCCGGGGTCTCCGCCATGCTCCACACCGACACGCGCAGCCTGGTCTTGCCGTCCCCGTCGCCGGAGTCGCCGCCGGAGCCGCAGCCGGTCAGGGCCAGGGACAGCGCGGTCAGCACGCCCAGGCCCCTGATCAGGTGTCGCGGCCCGCCGGCCGCCTTCCCCCGCGTCCTTGGAATCCTCATCGATCCGTTTCCTCTCCACAGGTCCCGTCCCCGAGGCCCGCCCCCGAGGTTCCGAGTCTTGGTGCGGTGTCCTGCCGCGACGGCCCTTCGGGGGCCGGCAGGTCGACGGTGGTCCGGCTGCCGTCGGGCCAGCCGATGTGCACGGCGCCGGCGGTCAGCCGGACGTGCGGCGCCGCGGCCTCGCCGGTGCCGGTGCCGGTCGCCCCGTACAGCCCGATCGCCGCGGCGTACCAGCGCCCCGGCGCCACCGGGCCGGAGAGCCAGGGCGTCAGGCTGTGGCCGCCCAGGGGGCTCGCGCCGTCGTCGGAGCGGGTGCCCGCGTCGTCGAAGCCCTCGACCGCCACGGCCACGGACGCCAGCCGTGCGGTACGCGCCAGGGCCCAGCCGCCCGGCTGCACGCGCCCGTCGACCGCCTCGCCGGCCAGCGGCCAGCCGCCGACGCGCAGCCGGGCGGCGGCGCCCAGCGCGTCCGGGGCGCCGGGCAGCGGATCGACACGTACGCAGCGCACCTCCCAGGCGCCGCGCAGCGCCGAGACCGTCGTGACGGCCGCCGCGTCGGTCGCCTTCCCGGGCCGGCCGGAGCCGTGGTCGCGGCCGCCGGGCTCGGGGTCGAGCCAGTGCGCCCGGGCCACCGAGGCGCCGGTCACGACGTCGCCGGCCCGGCCGGTGTGCAGCTTCCGCATGCCCGTTCTGTGCGTGGCCCGGCCGTCGGCGTCCAGCAGGACGGCCGACTGGTCGACGGGCGACGTCCACGCCTCCGCGGACAGCAGCGGCGCCGTCGCCGTCGAGTAGCCGAGCCGGGCGTAGAGCGGTGAGTCGCCGTCCGGGGAGCCGGGGAGTGCGTGGTCCGTGCCGTGGTTGACCACGCGCACGAGACCGTCCCGCCACGTGCTGCTGACCAGCCAGCCCGGGGCACGTACGACGCGCGCGTGGTCGTCCCGCTCCGCCGGCAGCGGCTCCTCGGCGGCGCACCACACCGGGTGGTCGGGGCCGAGGGCGATGCCGAGCATGCCTTTGGCGGCCCAGTACGGCGAGGACGGGCCGGAGTAGCTCTGCGCCAGCTGCCGCCACTCGTGGTGCCAGCCGAGGGTGAGCAGCCCGCGTTCGCCGGGGACGTGGTGGGCGTCGAAGTACGCCATGATTCCGGAGGCGGCGCGGCGCAACTGACCGGGGCGTACCGTCTTCACCCCGGCGAGCGCCCCCGCCCAGAGCGGGGCGGCTGCGGCGAACCGGTAGATGAGGCTGCGGCCCTGGACGAGCGGGGCGCCGTCGCCGCCGATGAGGTGCAGACAGTCCTGGAGGTACCGCTCCAGCCGCAGCCGGTCGGTCTCCCCCCGCGCGGCGGCCGGTTCGGCGGCGCCCGCCATGCGCGCCCAGAGCACCGGGTAGAGGTGCAGCGCCCAGCCGCCGTAGTGGTCGAAACTGCGCTCGTCGCCGTCGGCGAACCAGCCGTTGCCGCGGTAGAAGGAGTCGTGCGCGGCGAGGTCGGCCTCGATGTCGGCGGCGGACCAGGGGCCGCCGACGGAGCGCAGGAAGGTCTCGACCACGATGCGGAACCAGACCCAGTTGCAGCGCGGGTAGCTGTCGTCCCCGACGACGGGCGCGAGGTAGTCCACGATCCGCTCCTGGACGCCGGCCGCGAGCCGGTCCCAGAGCCACGGCCGGGTCATGTCGAGGATCAGGGCGAGGGAGGCGGCCTCGACCTTGGCCTGCGGGTGCTCGTCCGGCCGGGGCCAGCGCTCCGCGGCGCCGGGGTCGGTCCCGGTGTCGAGGCCGCGGGCGTACCACGCCGCCAGCCCGTCCGGGTCGCGGCCCTGCTCCCCCGCCAGCCGGAAGCCGGCCAGCAGGAAGGTGCGGGCGAAGCCCTCCAGCCCGTCGACGGCGGTGCCGTAGCCGCCCGGGGGTCCGGGCAGCGTGACGCGGGCGTGCCCCGGTGAGGCATAGGGGCGTACGGCGCGCAGCATGCCGTCGGCGAGCGACGTCCACCGCTCGCGGGTCCAGCCCGTGATCGGGGCGAGCGGTGCGGCGTGGGCCCGGTCCGGGGTGCTCATGCGCTGGCCGCGAACTCGTCGGGGGTGACGGCCGCGTGCGGCGGCTGTCCGGACAGGAAGCGCTCCAACTCGTCGAGCGCGCTCTCGCTCATCCGCCGGGTCTCCGCGCCGAGCGAGCCGGCGATATGCGGCGTGATCATGACATTGGGCAGCTCGTACAGGACCGAGTCGGCCGGCAGCGGCTCCGGGTCGGTGACGTCGAGGATGGCGTCCAGCCGGCCGGCGGCGCACTCGCGCTCCAGCGCGGCGGTGTCGAGCACGGCCCCGCGAGCGGTGTTGATGACGGTCGCCCCGTCGCGCAGCAGGGCGAGTTCGGCGGCCCCGATCAGGTGCCGGGTGGCGGGCAGCGACGGCACGTGCAGGGTGAGGACGTCGCAGCTGCGCAGCAGGTGCGGCAGGGCCACCAGGGTGGCGCCGGCCGCGGCGACCTCGGCGGCGTCGGCGTACGGGTCCGCGACCAGGACGTCGACGTCGAGGTCGCGCAGCCGCTCCAGCACGCGGCGGCCGACGCGGGAGAGGCCGACGACGCCGATCGTGCGGCCGCGGTTCGACAGTTCGCCGCGACGCACGCTGTACGACCAGTCGTCCCGGTGCGTACGGGCGTCCTGGGCCAGGAACGGCGCCTTCTTCCCGGCGAAGACGACGGCCGCCAGGGTGAACTCCGCCACCGGTATGGCGTTGTAGTCGGCGGCGTTCGTCACGAGCAGCCCGCGCCGCCAGACCTCGTCGGTCACGATCTCCCGCACGCTGCCCGCGCAGTGGAAGACGGCCCGCAGCGACGGCGCCGCGGCCAGTCGCTCGGCCGTCAGCCCCGGGGCGCCCCAGGAGGTCAGCAGGACCTCGACGTCGCCGAGCCGCTGCCGCGTCGGCCGGGCGTCGAGATCGTCGGTGCAGACCGGTTCGCCGAGTTGCACGAGGGAGCGAAGGCGCCGCAGTTGCGGCTCCTGGAACTGCACGGCGAACGTCGCAGGATCCATGAGCAGCAGGGCGGGTGGTCGGTTGATCGTCACGGCGGTCCTTACTCGCAGGCGTAGAAAGCGCTTCACAAGTGCCGACGATCATGTCCGATCAAAGTTTTCACGTCAAGAGCCGCGCACACTCACGTACGATCATCTTTGATCGATGCGTTCCCCCTACACGGGGTCAGGAAAAAGGCTGGAGGGCGCGCGCTGCCCGTGCTTGCATGAGCTTCATGGTGCCCACCGATCGTTTGCTCGCCTTCGCGGCCATGTCGTTCCTGCTGATCGTGATTCCCGGTCCCAGCGTGCTGTTCGTGATCGGGCGTGCGCTCGCGCAGGGGCGCCGTGCCGCACTGACCACGGTCCTGGGGAACACGACCGGCGCCTATGTGCTCATCGTGGCCGTGGCGTTGGGGGTCGGGTCGGTGGTGGAGCGCTCGGTGCTCGTCTTCACGGTGCTCAAGCTGGTCGGTGCCGCCTACCTGGTGTATCTCGGCGTCAAGGCATGGCGCGAGCGTGGTTCGCTGCAGGCCGCGGTCACGGGTGTGGAGGCGGGGCAGGGCGCTCGGCGCACGTTCTGGGAGGGGTTCGCGGTCGGCGTGACCAACCCCAAGACCATCGTGTTCTTCGCCGCCGTGCTGCCGCAGTTCGTCGACCGCGGGCAGGGGCACGTCGCGGTGCAGATGCTGGTGCTCGGCCTGGTCTTCACCCTCATTGCCGTTGCTTGCGACACGGTGTGGGGGCTCGTCGCGTCCGCCGCCCGGAACTGGTTCGCCCGTTCTTCGCAGCGGCTGTCCCTGGTCGGCGGGATCGGCGGGCTCACGATGATCGGCCTCGGTGTCACCGTCGCCGCGACCGGCCGCAAGGAATGACCGGCGCAACCCGTCGCGGACGACCCGGCCCCGTTGACGTATGCCGTACGCCGCGCCCTCAGGCGGTACGCGCTTCACCCGTTGCCGGGCCGAGGTACGTGACCGGGCCCGGGGCGGGAACGTCGATCTCGTGGAAGCCCAGCCGGTCGTAGAAGGCGCGCGCCGCGGTGTTGGCCGTGACCATCGTCAGGTGGACGGCGGGGACGCCGCGCCCGGACAGCGCGCGCAGGAAGGTGTCCATCAACGTGCGGCCGTGACCGCGGCGCTGCCAGTCGGGCAGCAGGTCGATGTGCAGGTGGGCCGGGTAGGCGGCGAGTTCGGGAACGATCATGCGCTCCGGCGTGTGCAGCAGCCCCGCGATCCCCTCATCCGGTGTGCGCGGCTCGCCGTCGGGCCGCGGGTAGCGGTCGGCGACCAGCGGTAGCCATATCGAGCGGAAACGCTCCACGAAGGCGGGTGTGTCGGCGGTGCCGAGGACATATCCGACAGCCTGCCCCCGGCCGTCGTCCAGCACGAAGGCGAGGTCCGGTTCGAGGTGGACGTACGGGCCGGCGAAGGTGGCGGGGAAGATTCCGGGGTCGGCGTAGTGGGGGCGGGTGTCGCCGCCCTCGTGGCCGGTGCGGATGCAGATGTCCGCAAGGGCGTCCTGATCACCGGGACGGTAGGGGCGCACGGCGGGAGTCGTGGTCATCCCGCCATGATCCTTGTTTGGGAGCGTTCCCACCACTCCCGGCGGCCGGCCTATCGCCGCCGGGCCCGCTCGACGAGGCCGGTCTCGTAGGCGATCACGACGAGCTGGGCGCGGTCGTGTGCCTGCAGCTTGCTGAACAGGCGGCTGACGTGGGTCTTGACGGTGGCGACGCTGATGTGGAGCTGTGCGCTGATCTCGGTGTTCGAGTGTCCTGCGGCCACGTGGACGAGGACCTCCCTCTCGCGCTCCGTGAGCGGGGCGAGCAGGGCGGGCGAGACGCCGGAGTCGAGGGCGGGGCGGTTGACGAAGTCACGGATGAGACGCCGGGTCACGCTCGGGGCGAGGAGAGCGTCGCCGGCGGCGACGGTGCGGATTCCGGCGAGCAGTTGCTCGGGCGGGGTGTCCTTGAGGAGGAAGCCGCTGGCGCCGGCCTTGAGAGCGGCGAACACGTACTCGTCGAGGTCGAAGGTGGTGAGGATGACGATCCGGATGGCCGCGGTGGCCGGGTCGCCGAGCAGCTGCCGGGTGGCCTCGATGCCGTCCATGTCGGGCATCCGCACGTCCATCAGGATGACGTCGGGCAGGTGCCGGCGGCCGGCGGCCACGGTGTCGCGGCCGGTGCTGGTCTCGGCGACGACCTCCATCTCCGCCGCGGCGTTCACGAGCACGCTGAAGCCGGCCCGTACGAGGATGTGGTCGTCGGCCACGACCACCCGAATCGTCATTCGCCGGCCTCCGGATGCGGACGTCGGTAGGGCACCGCAGGCAGCCACCGTACAAGGCCGTACGCCCGGGCCCGTGCGCGCCGACCCGTCCGGCGGCCGCACGACGGCGCATGGCCCTCGGGTCGCGGTCGCACCGGCGCGTACATCCGGGACTGTATGCCGACGGCCGCTACCCCTGTGGCCGGACGTCCGCGCCAGACCGCAGCCTGACGACACCGGGGTGTCCGCGGCGGCAGGCTTGTGAGCTGCGGGAAGGCCCGCGTGACAGGGATGGGCGGGCCATGCGGCGCGGAGTGGCGCCGAGCCCGACCTACGTCACGAAAGCAGAGTCGTGCTTTGTTTCGACAACCGTCAGCTCCGGCTCCCGGGCGGAAACCTGTGAGCGGGATCGCGCGGTGGTGCTTCCGGCACCGGTTCATCGTCATCGGCGGGTGGCTGCTGCTCCTCGCGGTCCTGGTGGGCGGCGTGCGCGCCGCGGGCGGCGCCGCCTTCTCGGAGGAGTACAGCCTGCCCGGCACCGAATCCACCAGGGCCGCGGAGCTGATGGCGGCACAGTCCGAGCGCGCCTCCGGCGACACGGGCACCATCGTGCTGCACGCGACCGGCGGCCAGGTGACCGACCCGGCCGTCCGGGCCGACGTGCAGGCCATGCTGGCCGATGTGGCCGAGGTGCCCCAGGTCGGCGCGGTGGCCGGCCCGTTCGGCCCGGAAGGGGCGGCGCAGGTCAGCGACGGCGGCGAGACCGCCTACGCGACGGTCACCTTCACCGAGCCGAGGCAGAGCCTGGACACCGGGAACATCCGGCGGGTCGTGGACCTGGGCTCGGAGCTGCGCGGCGACGGCCTGCGGGTGGAGTTCGGCGGGGCGGTGATCGGGGAGCTGGAGAGCCCTTCGACGTCGAGCAGCGAACTGATCGGCCTCCTGGCCGCGGCGATCGTCATGCTGTACGCGTTCGGGTCCCTGGTGGCGATGGCCGTCCCGATCATCGCCGCGATCCTCGCGCTCGGCGGCGCGATTCTCTCGATCGACCTCCTCACCCAGGTGATGAGCGTCCCCGGCACCGCCCCGATCATCGCCGCGTTCATCGGTCTCGGCGTCGGCATCGACTATGCGCTGTTCATCGTCGCCCGCTACCGCAACGGCCTCCGGTCCGGGCTCAGTCCGCAGGAAGCGACCGTGGCGGCCATGAACACCTCCGGCCGGGCGGTCGTCTTCGCCGGCGGCACGGTCGCGGTCGCGATGCTCGGCCTGCTCATGCTCGGGTTCAGCATCCTGTCCGGGATCGGACTGGCGGCGGCGATCATGGTGGCGTTCGCCGTCGCGGTCGCCGTGACCCTGCTGCCGGCCCTGTTCGCGGTGCTCGGAACGCGGGTGCTCAGCCGCCGCCAACGCGCCCGGCTCAAGCGTGCGGGGCCGACGGAGGCCCAGGTCTCCCACGGGTGGGCCCGATGGGCCGGATTCGTACAGAAGCGGCCGGTGCCGCTGACGATCATGGCGACCGTGCTCATGGTGGCGCTGGTGATCCCGTTCTTCTCGATGCGGCTGGGGTCCTCCGACGCCGGCAACAACCCTGCCGACACCACCACACGTCAGGCCTACGACCTGCTCGCCGACGGCTTCGGCCCCGGGCACAACGGCCCGCTGCTGCTCGTGGCGGAGGTCCGTCCCCGCAGGCCGCGACCTCCTTCACCCGGCTGGGACAGGAGATCGGGACCGTTCCGGGGGTGGCGTCCGTGCAGATCACCCCGGCCGCACCCGACGCGCCGGCGCGGACCATGCGGGTCATCCCCACGACATCCCCGCAGTCGGAACAGACGTCGGACCTCATCGACACGCTGCGCGACCGCGTGATCCCCGATCACGAGGAGGACGGACTCACCGTCCACGTCGGCGGGCAGACCGCGGTGCACAAGGACTTCGCGTCCGTGCTGAGCGGCAAGATGCCGCTCTTCGTCACCATCGTCGTCGCCCTGGGATGCCTGCTGCTGATGCTCGCGTTCCGCAGCGTGGTCATCCCGCTCACCGCGGCGGTGATGAACCTGCTCTCGGCCGGCGCCGGGTTCGGCGTCGTGGTCGCGGTCTTCCAGTGGGGCTGGGGCTCGTCCGCCCTGGGCGCGGGCCCGGCCGGGCCGGTGGAGTCGTTCCTGCCGCCGATGATGCTGGCCGTCCTGTTCGGGCTGTCGATGGACTACGAGGTGTTCCTGGTCAGCCGTATCCACGAGGAATGGCTCCACACGGGCGACAACAACCTCGCCGTGCGGCGCGGCCAGGCCGCCACGGGGCAGATCATCACGGCTGTCGCGATCATCATGATCTGCGTGTTCGTGGCCTTCGTGTTCGTCGGCATGCGCATCATCGCCGAGTTCGGGCTCGGCCTGGCCGTGGCCATCCTGCTCGACGCCCTGGTGGTGCGCACGATCCTCGTACCGGCGGCCATGCAGTTGTTCGGGAAGTGGAACTGGTATCTGCCCACGTCGATCGACCGCATCCTCCCACACGTCTCCGTCGAGGGACCCGCGGAGGCGCCGGCCGGCGGCGCACGGGCCGCCTCTCCCCCGGCCGACGACCCGGGCCCGGTCCTCACCGACGGGCGCGGTGCGTGACGCCGTTGCCCTCTCCGATGCGCCCCGGGGCTTCGGGCCCGTGTCCGAGCGCGCGGGTGGCGCGGGCTCAGGTGGTCTCGTGGCGGCGGTCATGGGGGGCCGGTTTCGCCCGTACGCAGCAGCGCCCGGACTCGGAAGCCGTCGCCGTGCGGGCCGGCGCGCAGGTGGCCGTCGAACAGGGCCGCGCGCTCGCGCATGCCGATCAGCCCGTGACCGGCCGCGGTGGCGGGCGCGGCGGCGGACGGGGGTACGGGGCCCTTCCGGCGGTGCGGCTCGGAGGGGCCGCTGTCGGTGACCTCGACGACCACCTCCCCGGTGCGGTACTCGATGCGGAGGGTGGCCCGGGTCGGCGCGGCGTGGCGTACGACGTTGGTGAGGGCCTCCTGGGCGATGCGGTACGCCGACAGGTCCACCGCGGCGGGGAGCGGGCGAGCCGTACCGCGGACATCGAGGCGCAGGTCGACGTCGGCGCTGCGGATCTGCTCGGCCAGCGCCGCCGTGTCGGCGAGCCCGGGGGTGGGCGTGAGCGCGGGGTCGGCGGCGTGCTCGTGGCGCAGCACCTCGACGAGCAGCCGCATCTCGTGGAGGGCCTGGCGGGTGGTGGTCTCGACGATGCCGAAGGTCTCCTCCACCTGGGCCGGATCGCTGTCCATGACCATGCGCGCGACACCGGCGCGTACCGCGATGAGGCTCATCGAGTGCGCGACGATGTCGTGCAGTTCGCGGGCGATGACCAGGCGCTCGTCAATGGCGGCCTGGCGGATGCGGGCGGCGTGCTCACGTTCGCGTTCGGCCTCGCGCTCGGCGGCGGCGGCGATCCTGTTCCGGCGCTCCCGGGCGGCGAGGCCGGCGAACCAGCCGACGCAGACGATCGCGACGTTGGCGACGAGCACGGCCAGCCAGCCCGAGGAGACCCGCCCGATGCCGATCCCGGCGGCCACGAGCAGGCCGGCGAAACCGGGGGGAACCCACCAGAACACGTAGTCCGCCGTCCCCGCGATGGTGTAGGCGGTGACGGCGACGCAGAGCGACACCTGCGGTGCGCCGCCGGGCGCGGCAACCGTGAAGGCGCAGACCGACGCCACGGCGAACGACACGCGCGGCCAGAGCCGGCGGGCGGCGACAGCGAGGGCGGCGAGGACGATGCCCGCCGTCCGCAGCGCGGCCTCGCCGCCGCCGGCGTGGTGGGTGCCGCTGCGGGCGTCGGCCCACAGCAGACCGACGCACAGCAGGACGGCGAGCGCGGAGTCGAGGAGGACCAGGGGGCGCGGTCGCCTGGTGAGAAACTGCCGAACCTGCCGTGCGGGAGCCTTGCCGGACACGCCGTCAGGCTACTCAGGGCAGGGCGGCCGGTTCGTCAGGTCACGGTCGTGTTCACCGCGTGCATCGCCGACTGTACGCGGGCGTGCCGTACATCTCTGGTCGCACCCGGTCCCCTGCCGACGCGGGTGCGGGCGCGTGTATCCGCTTTGTATGGGCGGCTCCTTCAATCGCCGGGTCACCGACGACAAGGGGAGAACCATGCGCAGACGTTTCCGCCGACTGCTCGCCGCGGTGAGTGCGGCCGCCGCCGTGGCCGTCGCGACCCCGGTCGCCGTCGCGGCCCCCCAGGCCGGCACGTCGTCAGAGACGGCGGCGCCGCTGGCCCGGCCCGGCTTCCGGATGCCGTTCATCTGCGGCCAGGTCTGGCGCGGCAACAACTGGCGCGGGCACAGCCCGGCGCACTCCATCGACTGGAACCACTACAACGCCCAGGGCAGCCCCGACGACTTCGGCCGCCGCGTGCTCGCCAGCGCAGGCGGCAAGGTCGTCAGGTCGTACTACTCCACCGGCGACGGCTACGGCCACACCGTCGTCATCGCCCACGGCGACGGCTGGCGGACCCGGTACGCGCATCTGAAGGAACGCACCGTCACGCGCGGCGACCGGGTGCGGCGGGGCCGGGTGATCGGGCGGGTCGGCGCCTCGTCCGCGATCCACAACTTCTCCCCGCACCTGCACTACGAGCAGATCCACAACGGCTCCGTCGTCGTCGCGGTCGTCCAGGGCGTCCGCTGGTACGACTACCTCGACCGGCGGCTGAAGAGCACGAACCGCTGCTGACGCGCGGCCGCGTGGAGCGAATGCGGCCGTCTCCTTCCGCCGCGTTCGCTCCACGCGCGTCATCCCGGGCCGGAGCGCAGCGCCCGCAGCTTCGCGTGCACCGACTCCGCCCGGTCGTGCGCCTCCAGCCGCCGCCAGGTGGACAGCGAGCGGTGGAAGTAGTGCCGCGCGGTCTGCTCCCGGCCCGTCGTGCGGTGCAGCTCGCCGAGCAGGCAGGCGAGGCTCGCCTCCGCACGCCGGTCGCCCAGCTGCCGCTGGACGGCGAGCGCGCCGGCGAGCAGCGCCGCCGCCTGGCCCGCGTTGCCGCGGCGCAGGCACAGCTCGCCGATGCTCTCCTGCACGTAGGCGGCGCAGTGCGTGTCGGCGAGGTCGCCGAAGATGTCCAGGGCCCGCTCCAGCTCCGCCTGCGCCAGGTCCGGTTCGCCGCGCAGGTCGTGCAGCACGGCGACGCGGCGGCGCACCTGCGCCTCGCGGTGGCGGTCGCCGAGGTCCCGGGCCAGCCCCAGCGCCCCGTCCAGCCACGACGCCGCGGCCCGCGGGTTCCTGCGCTCCAGCCATACGGAGCCGATGGCGCTGCGCGCGACCGCCTCGCCGTGCCGGTCGCCGACCTCCCGGAAGCCGCGCAGCGCGTCGGTGAACGTCGCCAGCGCGGCGTCGAGGTCGCCGAGGATCCGGTGGACGGAGCCCTCTCCGGCCGCCGCCACCGCCTCGCCCGCGGGGTGGCCGGCCGCCTTGAAGATCGCGCGGGCCCAGGCGAAGGAGGTGCGTGCGTCGGCGTAGCGGTCGCGGTAGAGGTGCAGTTGCCCGATGTTGCGGAGCAGCGCCGCGGCCCGCGCGTCCGAGGGGGCCGGGATCGCGTCGAGCACCAGTTGGTGCGTGCGCAGCCAGTCGCCGTAGTAGCCGCGCAGGTCGAAGAAGCTCGCCAGCTCCAGCGCGAGGTCGGCGGCCTGCGTGACGCGGCCGAGCCGCAGCGCGGACTCCACGGTGGCGACGAGGATCCGGCGCTCGGTCTCGAACCACTCGACGGGCCGGGCCCGCACGGCCCGTACGACCTCCGCGCCCGGACCGGCCGGACCGGCCGAGTCGTCCCGGTCCGCCGGAGGGCCGAAGACGCCGAGGAACCGCGTGGGCGTCGCCGCGTTCGCGGCGCGCACGAGTGCGGTCAGCGCGTCGACGATACGGAGTTGCTGCCGCCGGCGAACGGTGAACGTGTCCGCGTCGGCCAGCTCGCGCGCGTAGCAGCGCAGCAGGTCGTGCATGCGGTAGCGCGGCAGCCCGAGCGCATCGGTCCCCACGGCCTCGACGAGGTGCCGGTCGGCGAGCGTGGCCAGCGCCTCGGCGGCCTCGGCGGCGGCGGTCCCGCCGCCGGAGGCGCCGCCCATGGCGACGGCGACGAGCCAGCCGCCCACCGGCTCGGCCGGCAGCCGGCCGAAGGCGCGGAAGGCCGTGGCCGCGGCCGCCGGCAGGTGCCGGTAGCTCAGCTCCGCGCTCGCCCGCACCTCCAGCCCGCCGGCCTGCAGCTGGTCGAGCCGCCCGCGCTCGTCCTGCAGGAGGTCGGCCAGCGTGGCCGCGGTCCAGGTCCGCCGGCCGGCGAGCCGCGACCCGGCGATCCGTACCGCGAGCGGCAGCGAGCCGGAGCCGGCGAGCGACCAGTCCGCGCCGGCCGCGTCCGCGTCCAGCAGGTCCGGTCCGGCGACCGCGCCGAGCAGGGCGCGGGCCTCGCCGCGCGGCAGCTCCCCGAGCGAGAAGTGGTGCGCCGGCAGGTCGGGCATGCGGTGGCGGGAGCTGACGAGCACCGCCGAGCCTCCGGTGCCGGGCAGCAGCGGGCGTACCTGCGCGCCGCCGGCCGCGTCGTCGAGCACGACGAGGAAGCGCCGCTGTGCCAGGCGGGTGCGGAGCAGCGCGGCCCGTTCGCTCCGCTCGGCGGGGACGGTGCTGTCGACGACGCCGAGGCCGCGGAGCATCTCGGCCAGGACGTCGGCGGGGTCGCGCGGCCGGTCGCTCAGCCCGCCGAGGTCGACGAAGAGCTGGCCGTCGGGGAACGCCGCGCGGGCCCGGTGCGCCACGTGCACCGTCAGCGCGGACTTCCCCGACCCCGGCGGGCCCGACATCGCCACGACCACCGGCCGCCGGTCGGCCGCCGCCAGCAGCCGCTCCAGCGCGGCGATCTCCGCGGTGCGGCCGGTGAAGTCCGGTACGTCCATGGGTAACTGGCACACGGAAATGGGGGTCCCCCCGCCAGTAAGGGCGTAGCCGGTGGGGGAGACCGCCGCCGCACGGCGCCGGGCGCGGTAGCCGCCCACCTCCTCGCCGACGTCCCGCAGCGGCCTGCTCGGCCCGGTGCCGAGTTCGGCGGCCAGGACGCGCTCGGCCTCGGCGTACGCGGAGCGGGCCTCGGTGGTACGGCCCGAGTCGTGCAGCGCGCGCACCAGCATCCGCCACAGGTCCTCCCGCAGCGGGTCCTCGGTGAGCCGGGAGCGCAGCTCGGCGAGGAGCAGCGCGTAGTCCCGCAGCCGCAGCCGGACCCCGAGGCATTCGTCGACCGCGGTCGCCCGCAGCTCCTCCAGCCTGGTGACGCCGGGGTCCCAGACCACGCTGGCCGGCACGTCCTGCAGGACGCCGCCGCGCCAGAGGCCGAGGGCCGACTCGTAGCCGTGCAGCGCGGCGACGTCGTCGCCGCGGTCGCGGGCCGCCCGGGCCCGGTCCAGGTGCCGCTCGAAGAGCAGCATGTCGACGTCGTCGGGCGCGACGTCGAACGCGTAGCCGGACGGCTCCGTCCGCAGCCCCGCGGCGGAGATCCCCGCGGCGGACAGCGCCCGGCGCAGGGTGCGCACGTACGTACGGACGTTGGCGACGGCCGACGGCGGTGCCCCGCCCGGCCACAGCACCTCCGTCAGCACGTCCACGGAGACGAAGCGGCCGGGCTGCAGCAGCAGCGTGGCGAGCGCCGCCCTCGGCTTCGGCCCGCCGATCCGGACCGGGACACCTCCCGCCCACACGCGCAGCGGCCCCAGGAGTCCGAACGTCGGCTCCCCCATCCACGTACCTCCGTGTCGGCGGCGTGTCGGCGGCGGCGCCGCGCCCCGGCCCGGGACGCGCACCACCGACGGCCTCGACAGTCATGGACATGACCCTGCGTGTCAACCCCGCCCCGCCCCGCCGGACCGGCCGCGAGCAGGGCGGGACCGACGGCGGGCGGCGCCGGCGTCAGCCCGGGACGCGGTCGAGGAAGCCCAGCACGGTGCGGATCCGGCCGTCCTCGGCCAACGTCACGACGTCGAACCCCTGCACCGGCGCCGAGCCGTCCGGCGCGATCAGCTCCCAGGTGAAGCGCGCGGTGTCGTGGTGGCCGTCGACCGGGCCGAGGAGCCGGAACTCGAAGCCCGGGAACTGCTCCTGCGCCCCGGCGATCGCGCCGGCGAGCCCGGCGTGCCCGCTGACCTCGGCCAGCGGGTCGGTGTAGGTGGCGTCCTCGGTCCAGGCCGCGGCGACCGCCCGCTCCCGGCCGGCGGGCTCCGTGGCGTTCCAGGCGGCGAAGTAGCGGGCGACGGCGGACTCGTAGGCGGACATACGGGCGACCTCCTCGAAGGCGACTGCTGATCACTGCCTCCACCATGCGGGTCGCCCGGGCGGGCGTCGATTACCGCGGAGGTAAGGCCGGGCGGCGCGCGGGACGGCGGGGACGCGCGCCGGCTCACCGTCCGGCACCGGAGGGTCGGCGGCGGAGGAGACGAGAACCACGGCCGCCCGGCCGGCCAGTGCCTGCAGGCACAGCGACTCCACCACGGGCCGCACCAGCCCGCCGGTCTTGCCCGAGCCGCTGGGCCCGACGGCGAGCGCGGAGGTGGCCAGCACGGCCGGGTCGAGGGCGATTCCGGCGGTGCGGAAGGCGTAGGGGTTGGCCGGGTGGTCGGCGGCGGTGCCGATGCGCACCTGGCGCAGCAGCAGGTCGTGCGCGGCGGTGCGGTGGGGCAGGTCCCGGGCGCCGGAGCGGTGGGGGTAGGCGGCGGCGCCGCGGGCCGTGATCTCCTGAACGAACGCGTCGATCCAGTCCGGGCGGTGCCGGGCGCCCACCCGCCAGGCGTGGGTGATGCGGGCGTGGTCGACGTCGGACATGGCTCCGGACTCCAGCTCCGCGGTGAGCAGCCGGGCCGCCTCCGCCGCCCCGGCAGCCCGCAGTTCCGGCCAGTCGGCCGGATCCTCCCGCGGGGGCGCGGGGAACTGCGGCGCGGGTCGCCGCCCCGCTCCGCGCAGGTGGCGTACGTACTCCCGCCACCGGCCGACGTGCGCGCAGACGGTCACGACGATCGCCAGGACCAGCGCGTAGTAGCCGTAGGCCAGTACGTGCGGTTTCCAGCGGCCCTCCCGCCCGTCCGGAAGCCACCCCAGCGGCCGCGCCCACAAGGAGCCGAGCCGGCCGGTCCACAGCAGCACGCACAGCAGCACGCAGGCCGCCGCCGTGGACAGCGCGAGGGCGGTGAGCCACATGCCGCGACCGTCCCGGGGCCGGTGGCCGCAGCGCCAGATGCCCGGGGCGGCCGCCGGCCGCGGCAGCCGCAGCCAGGCGGCCAGCGTGATCGGGGTGGGCGGGCGCGGCGGCGCGTACGGGTGCGGCGGGGCGGCCGGCACCGGCGGCGTCGGTGCGGGCGGGGCGGGCGGGGCGGGCGGCGGCGGGGGCCAGGCGGCCCCTTCGGCGCCGTCGCCCCGCCGACCGGGTTCCCCGGAGTCCATACAGCGCCCCCTGTCCACCGCAAGCGGCCGGCCCCGTATCAAGGTACCGGCGCCGCCACGGTCCGGCGGGCGCTGAATCCGGCCACCGTGGCCGGCGGCCCCGCCCGCGCTACCGGGTGAGTTCCGCGGGGTGGTGGATACGGGTGAGCTTGTGCGGGTTGCGCACGATGTAGATCCGGGTGATCTTCCCGTCGACCAGTTCCAGGCTCAGCGCGGCCGGCTCGCCGCCGAAGTCGATCCGGCCCGCGGGGGCGCCGTTCAGCCAGACCGCGGCGGTCTCCAGACCCACCCGGTTCGCGTTGGCGAGCAGTCCCGCCACCTGCCCGGACCCGTGGATCGGGGTCAGCACGGCGGCCACCACGCCGCCGCCGTCGGCGACCATGACCACGTCCGGCGCCATGACGTCCAGGAGTTCCTGCAGTTCCCCGGTGTGCAGCGCGGCCAGGAACCGCTCCAGCACCTGCTGCTGCTCGGATCTGCTCACCTGCACCCGCGGCCGGCGGGCCGCCACGTGCAGGCGGGCCCGCCGGGCGATCTGCCGCACGGTGGCCGCCGGCTTGCCGATGGCGTCGGCGATCTCGCCGAACGGCACGTCGAAGACCTCGCGGAGCACGAACACGGCCCGCTCGGTGGGACCGAGCGTCTCCAGCACCGTGAGCATCGCCATCGACACGCTCTCCGCGAGCACGACGTCCTCGGCGACGTCGTGCGTGGTCAGCAGCGGCTCCGGCAGCCACTCGCCGACGTAGTCCTCGCGCCGGCGCGCCAGCGTCCGCAGCCGGTTGAGCGCCTGCCGGGTGACGATCCGCACGAGGTACGCCCGCGGGTCCCGCACCTGCGACCGGTCCACGCCGTCCCACCGCAGCCAGGACTCCTGCAGCACGTCCTCCGCGTCGGCCGCCGAGCCGAGGATCTCGTAGGCGACGGTGAACAGCAGGCTGCGGTGGGTGACGTAGGGGTCGTCGGCCGGGTTCGTCATGCGGCGGCGGGGCTCTCCGGGCGGGCGGCGCCGCCGGGGCGGGCGGCGAGCGGGATCTCGCAGGCGTCGGAGTAGCCCTGCGAGGTGATCCCGTACGCCACGTTGGACCTGGTCGCCAGGTTGGCGTAGCCGATGAAGAGGGTCAGCTCGACCAGCGCCGCCGGGCCGAGCTGCGCGAGCAGGCTCGCCGACTGCTCGTCGGTGACGGTCGGCGGCGTGGCCGACACGGCCTCCGCGTACGCCAGCACCTCCCGCTCCAGCGGCGAGAACACGTCCGACTCCCGCCACCGCGGCACCTGGCTCGCCTTGGCCAGGTCCAGGTCCTCGTTCTGCGCCTGGAAGTAGCCGGCGTCGAGGCACCAGCCGCAGCCGATCTGCGCGGCCACCGCCATGTGCGCGAACGACTTCAGGCTCGCGTCGGCGGCGTGCCACCCGGCCACCCTCGCGGAGAACTCCAGGTTGGCCGTGGCCACGTCGGGGCTGTTGAACAGCACTTCGACGGGCTCGGGCAGGCTGGCGAACCGCTGCGCCATGGCCTCCTTCAGCTCGGCGGGCACGTCTGCCTTCGGGATGCGTACGGTCACGGTCTCTCCTTGGTCACACCATCCGGTCCCCATCCAGACACCGCCCGCGGCCCGGGCGTGACACCCAGGGTGCCGCGCCCCGGCTCAGTCCTGCTCGGCGGCCACCGCGTCGAGCCGCTCGGCGGCCTTCTCGGCGGCCCTGCGGGACTGCCGGGCGGTGCGGGTGGCGGCGGTCAGCGCGCGCCGGGCCCGGGCGAGGGCGTCGCGGGCCTCGGTCTCGGCCTCCTCGGCGGCCCGCAGCCGGTCGGCGAGGTCGGCGACCCGGGCGGTCGCCTCGGCCAGCCGGGCTTCCGCCGCGTCCCGCCGGGACGCGTCGCGGCGCAGGGCCTTGTCCTGTTCGCGGGCTTCCCGTTCGGCGTCCCGGGCCTCCCTGCGGGCCCGGGCCAGCTCCGCCGCGCGGGCCTCGCCGGGGTCCTCGACGACCTTCAGGTGGCGCTTGCGGGCGGGCCGGGCCGCGGGCCCGGCGGCGCTGGTGGCGGTGGTGGCGGGGAAGCCGGGCCGGGGGGTGAGCGGCTTGGCGAGGTGGCCGGTGGCCCACTCGCGGGCCGCGTCGGCGTCGGCGAGGACGGCGTGGAGCGTCGTCTCGACCTCGTTCCGGACGGCGTCGCCGACGGGATGGCCGGCCTCGGCGGCGAGGCGCTGGGCCTCGCGGGCGAGCTGGGCGACCAGGACGTTGCGCTTGCGGGTCAGCTCGCGCAGCTCCTCCCCCGCGAGTCCTTCCTGCGCCGCGCGCAGCCACTCGCCGAGCCGGCGCAGCGCGTCGACCTGCTCGGGCGCGGAGCGCACCAGCAGGTTGCCGGCCCACGCGGCGAGCGTCGGCCGGCGCAGCGCGGCGATCTCCCGGGCGAGCGCGGGGTCCTTGGCCGTACGGGCCGCGGCGACGTGCCGCCCGCGGGCGGCGGTGAACTCGCCCGGCGGCAGCGCGTACAGCTCGTCCGCGACGCTCTCCAGGTCCATCGGTCACCCATTGTGCCCCGCATCCGTTTCCCGCGGCTGCGCGCCTGCGCCCGCCCCACCCGGATGGAGCTGGTCGGCCTGCTGCGCCGCCGCGGGCCGCCACCCGGGCCGCGGAGCTGACCGGGGAGTCGGTCGCCGGTGCTCGTACCACCTGCGGATTACGCGCCGTGGCCCGCCACGGCTTCTCCCGCCCCCGGCCGCCGCCGGACTGCTCGGCGAACCCGTACTCGGCGACCCCGGTGCTCCGCACCCGGCGGCTGCCGGACCGTGCCGCGGCGGGGGGACTACGCTGATCACCGATGTTCCGTCCCGAGGGCCCGACCCTTCTTGAGCTGACCGTGCAGGCCATGTCCTCCACGGAGCGCGGCTACGACCTGCTGGCGCCGAAGTTCGACCACTCCCCGTTCCGCACCCCCGACCGCGTGCTGGACGCGTTCGCCGCCGTCGTCGCGCCGCTGGGGCCGTTCGCGAGCGGGCTCGACGTGTGCACCGGCACGGGCGCGGGCGCGGGGGTGCTGCGCGGGCTGTGCACGGAGCGGGTCGTCGGCGTGGACTTCAGCGCCGGGATGCTCGCCGAGGCGCGCGGCGCGTACGCGCAGGCGGCCGGCCCGCCGTCGGTGCGCTGGGTGCGGGCGGACACCCTGGCCCTGCCGTTCGCGCCGGCCTTCGACCTGGCGGTGAGCTTCGGCGCCTTCGGCCACTTCCTGCCCGCGGAGCGCCCCGCGCTCTTCGCCGAGGTGTTCCGGTCGCTGCGCCCCGGCGGGTACTTCGCCTTCCCCGTCCCCGCGCCGGCCCGCGTGGGGTCGCGGGGATACTGGGCGCTGTGGGGGTTCGACGCCGTGATGCGCGTACGCAACGCGCTGTGGCGCCCGCGGTTCGTCATGTACTACCGCACGTTCCGCCTGCCCGACGTGCGCGCGGATCTGGAACGGGCCGGCTTCGCGGTGGAGACGGTGGCGATGGCGGAGCTGGGGCGGCGGCCGGACGGCAGCCCGCGCGCCCGCGCGGTGCTCGCGCGGCGGCCGTGAGCGAATCGGGATGCGTAACCGCCCCGTACCAGAGGCATATTCATCGTGAACAATCGCTTTCCCTGTACACGTTGACTCCTTCGATGCGAGACTGAAGGGCGCGACCTGATCATCCCTGGGAGCCCGATGCACGCGCCAAGTATGTCGGAGACGAACTCGCTGCCGACCCCGTCGCGAGGCGGCCCCACGGTTCGCCGCATCATCCTCGGCAACCAGCTACGGCGGCTGCGCGAACAGCGCGGCATCACCTTCCAGGCCGCGGCGCGCACCATCGGCGCCTCGCAGCCCAAGCTGAGCCGGCTGGAGTTGGGCCGCGGCGGCTGCAAGGAACACGACATCGCCGCCCTGCTGACGCTGTACGGGGTGGAGGACGAGACCGAGCGCGAGCACTACCTCGCGCTCGCCCGCGGCGCCAACACCACCGGCTGGTGGCACCAGTACAGCGACGTCACCCCGGCCTGGATGGAGACGTTCCTCGGCCTGGAGGAGGCCGCCTCGCTGATCCGCTCCTACCAGGCCCAGCGCATCCCCGGCCTGCTGCAGACCGCCGACTACGCGCGGGCGTTCGCCCAGGTCGCCTTCCCGAACGCGGACGACGCGGCGATAGAACGCCACGTCGACCTGCGGCTGCGCCGGCAGCAGATCCTCGGCCACACCGACCGGCCCGCGCGCTACTGGGTGGTCCTCGACGAGGCGGCGCTGCGCCGCCCGCTCGGCGGGCGGCGGGTGATGCGCGCGCAGATCAAGCACCTGCTGGGGATCGTGGAGCTGTCGAACATCACGGTCCAGGTGGCTCGGCTGGCCACCGGCCGCTTCGCCGCCGTCGTCAGCCCGCTGACGATCCTGCGCTTCGCGGAGCCGGACCTGCCGGACGTGGCGTACATCGAGCAGCTGACCAGCGCCCTCTACCTCGACAAGCGCAACGACGTCGAGCGCTATCTGCTGACGATGGACGGGCTGTGCGCGGCGGCGGAGAAGCAGCAGGAGAGCCAGAAGCTGCTGGAGGAGCTGCTGGCGGAGTACTAGGCCGTTTCTTCTGGATCATGTTGCTGACCAGATGAAGATGGCGGCGAGGTGGAGTCCGGCGAGGTAGATGGTGGCGGTTTTGTCGTAGCGGGTGGCCAGGCCGCGCCATTGCTTGAGCTTGTAGATGCAGCGTTCGACGGTGTTGCGGTGTTTGTAGGTCTCGCGGTCGAACGCTGGTGGTCTGCCGCCGCGGCTGCCCAGACGCTTGCGGTTGGCGGCCTGGTCAGCGGGTTGCGGGATCACAGCCCGGATGCCGCGGCGGCGCAGATGCATGCGGATGGCGCGGGAGGAGTACGCCTTATCTGCCAGGACCATCTTCGGCCTCGTGCGTGGTCTGCCGATCGGCCGGGCCACTCGGATCCGGGCTATGACCTGCTCGAAAGCGGGTGCGTCACCGGCCTGACCGGGCGTGATGACGAAGGCCAGGGGCCGGCACCGGCCATCCGCGGCGAGGTGGATCTTCGTGGTCAGCCCGCCGCGGGAGCGTCCGAGCCCATGGTCGTGCGGCTCGCCGGCCGGGGCCCCTTTTGGCGGGCCCCGGCGGCGTGCTGATGGGCGCGCACGATGGTGGAATCGACTGCCAGGACCCAGTCCAGATCGCCATGGGCGTCGGCCTGGGCCAGCAGCGCGGCAAGCACCTTCTCCCAGGTGCCGTCGGCCGCCCAGTTCCGCAGCCGGTTATGGACGCCCTTCCACGAGCCGAAGCGCTCGGGAAGGTCCATCCACGGCGTCCCGGTGCGGTACTTGAACGCGATCGCGTCGATCACCTGCCGGTGATCCCGCCACCGCCCACCCCGCCGAGGCGTCCGATCCGGCAGCAACGGCTCAATCCGCGCCCACTGCGCATCAGTCAACGACACACAGACCAACGACCCAAAGATCCAAAAGAGACGGCCTAGCCCGCCAGGGCGCCGTCGCCCGCCGGGGCCGCGGGTGCGCCGAACCACCTCGGCAGGTGGTCGAGGAGGCCGGCCTGGTCCTCGCCCGCCCAGGCCACGTGGCCGTCCGGGCGGAGCAGCACGGCGGGCGCGTCCACTTCCCCGGCGGGGTCGACGACGTGGTCGACGCGGTCCGCCCAGCCCGCCGCCGAGAGCCGCCCGGTCCGGTCGAGCAGCAGCCCGCGGCCGGTGCGCATCAGCTCGTACAGGCGGCCCCGCTGCAGCGGCATGTCCCGCAGCCGGCGGCCGAGCAGCCGGTGGCCGCCGTCGCCGAAGTCGTAGCGGACGTCGACCGCCATGGTCCGCTCGACCAGGTAGCGGTGGACCTCCTCGAAGTCCATGAGATCCGCCAACAGCCCGCGCACGGCCCGCGGCCCCGGCTCCGTGGACAGCAGCTCCATCTGCGCGCGGGTGAACTCCAGCACGCCAGCGGCCACCGGGTGACGCTCGGCGTGGTACGTGTCCAGCAGTCCTGCGGGGGCCCAGCCGGCCAGCTGCGCGGCCAGCTTCCAGCCGAGGTTGAACGCGTCCTGGATCCCGAGGCCCAGCCCCTGCCCGCCCGCGGGCGAGTGGATGTGCGCCGCGTCCCCCGCCAGCAGCACCCGGCCCACCCGGTAGCGCTCGGCCAGCCGAGTGGCGTCGCCGAATCGGGAGAGCCAGCGCGGGGAGTGGGCGCCGAGGTCGGTGCCGGCGACGGCCCGCAGCTGCGCCGTGAACTCGTCGAAGGCGGGCGGCACCGAGCGGTCCGCGGCCACCTCCGCGGCCGGCACGCCGACGCGGTACGCCCCGTCCGCCAGCGGTATGGCGCCGAACCGGAGCTGGGTCCTGCGGACCTCGGCCGTCACCGCGGCCAGCGTCTCCGGCGACGCGGTCAGCTCCATCTCGCCGAGCAGCGTGTCGACGCGGCTGGGCTCGCCGGGGAAGCCGACGCCGAGCAGCTTGCGCACCGTGCTGCGGCCGCCGTCGCAGCCCACGAGGTAGCGGGCACGCAGCGGCGTCCCGGGGCCGCCGGGCCCGGCCACCTCGACGGTCACCCCGTCCCCGTCCTGGCGCAGCCCGGTCACCTCGTGCCCGCGGCGGATGTCGGCGCCGGCGCCGGCGGCGTGCTCCTCCAGCAGCCGGTCGACGGCGGTCTGATGGATGCCGAGGAGGTACGCGTGCGCGCTGTCCAGCCCCTCGGGCGACGGCTTGGCGATGCCGGCGAAGAAGCCGCCGACCGGGTACCGCGTGCCCAGCGCGAGGAGCTTCTCCAGCAGGCCGCGCTGGTCCATCACCTCGATGCTGCGGGCGTGCAGCCCCAGCGCGCGCACGACCTTCGTCGGCTCGGGCTCCTTGTCCAGCACCACCACGTGCACGCCGTGCAGCCGCAGCTCGGCCGCCAGCATGAGTCCGGTCGGGCCGCCGCCGGCGATGATCACGTCGATCATGAATCCCCCTTGTTTTCGCAGGTCCTGGCTTCGGCGGGAGATTCTGCACCGTGCCCCGGGTCTTGCCGCAAGCCCCGGGGTGCGCTATACGTTGAGAGTGGCAAGGAGTGTAGGGCTCCTTGCCGTTCGTCGTTTCCGGCGGCTCAGAGGCGCGGGCTGCCGACGATCTCCAGGACCTCCGACACCGGCCGGCGCGGCGTCGTCGGGCCGCGCGGGCCGTAGCCGATGCGCAGCACCATCTGGATCTGGCCGATGTCGGCGAGCGGGTCCCGGACGAGGGCGCGCAGGTCGGCCCACTCCAGCGCCTGGCTGGTCAGCGACGCCACCAGGCCGGCGCGGGTGGCCGTGAGCAGCACGCGCTCCAGCGCCTGGCCGGCGCGCAGCCAGTCGGCCGGGGTGTCGTGCGCGGTGCCCAGCAGGGCGATGTTCGGCGCGGCCTCGAAGCGCGCGCTGCCCCGTCCGGGCACCTCGGCACGGCCGGCGAAGTCGCGCACCGGGATGGTGCTGCCGCGGCGCCGGGGGCCGAAGGCGTAGCCGGGGACGCCTTCGTCCGCGGTGTCGGGGACCGGGTGGGTCCAGCGGGCCAGCTCCGCGGCGCGGTCCGGCTCCTCCGCGTCGCGCACCTCGGCGTCCTGCACCAGGTCCAGCAGGGACGCCGCGTGCCAGGCGTCGGGGAACGCGAGCGTCGCGCCCTCGGCCCGCGCCGCCTCGACGAGGTCGGCCAGGTCCCCGGGCGGAACGGGCTTGTCCGTGAACGGCCAGCGGCTGGAGTGCCGGCGGACGATCTGCGGCTCCAGGGCGGCCAGCGCCGCGTCGGGCCCCTCGCCCCGCCCCTCGTCACGCCCCGCGCCGGGCTCGGCCTCGGCGAGCCGGACGACGGCGAGCAGCAGCGGGTTCGCCGGGTCGGGCAGCAGCTCGGTCCCGGTCCGCCAGCCGGCGGCGGCAGCGGCGGCGCGCAGGTTGCACAGGGCGGCGCCGCAGCCGACGTGCAGGGCGCGCCGGTCGGGGTCGGAGGCCGGCATGGCGCGCTCCGGGTCGGCGCGGACCTCAACCGTCCGGTGGCCGAGGTGGCAGCGGAACCGCCACGGCTGCGCATTGTGCATGGACGGCGCGGCGGTCGCGGCGTGTACCAGGTCCGCGGCCCGGGTGGCGTCCAGTGGTCGCACGGCCATACTCCCAGCGTACGGCGGTCGCCCGCGGGCCACGAACCGGACGGGCGGCGGCCGGCGCGGCCCCCGGTCTCAGTCCCCCCGCGCCCCCGCCAGCGCGCCGAGCAGCGCCGCCGTGCACACCTCGCGCACCTCCGCCCGGGACGGCTCGCCCCGCTCCAGCCAGTCCAGCACCGCGGCGGTGACGAACGCCAGCCAGCCGTGCACGGCGAGCCGCAGCGCCGCGGGCGCCGGGCCGTCGAGCAGGCCGGCGGCGGCCTGGGCGTCGAGCACCGTGACGATGCGCCGCTCCTGCTCGGCGAGCAGCTGCTGGTGGATCTCGTGGATCTCCCGGTCCCCGGCGGCGGAGGCGCGGTGGAAGGCGCGCAGTCCGCGCGCGTGCTCCTCCGCGTACACCAGGTACGCGTCCAGGCCCTGCTGCACCTGCCGGCCGACGGGGGTGGCGGGGTCCGGCTCGGTCATCCGCAGCAGCCGCTCGCCCTCGTGCCTGATGACGGCGGCGTAGAACTGCCGCTTGGTCGGGAAGTAGTGGTAGAGCAGCCCGCGCGAGACCCCGGCGCGCTCGGCGACCTCCTCGATCCACACGTCGTCGAAGGGCCGCTCGGCGAACAGCTCGGCACCGATCCGCAGCAGCTGCCGGCGCCGCTCCTCGGTTCCCATGCGGGTGCGCGCCCGCCCCGTCCGCGTACCACGAGTGCCGGAACGAGCCATCGAGCCACCTTACTTGACACCGGTTCAGCGGTGCCGCACGCTGCTTACTGAATCCAGTTCAATAAGGGAGGCGCACGATGGCGAAGCCGTTCTTACGCACCCGCCCCGGGGCCTGGCCGGAGCTCTCCCGCATCCCCCACCCGCCCCGCCGGGTGCCGGTGCTGGGCGACGTGTTCGGCTTCAGCCCCGGCACGCCCGTGCAGGACTCGCTGCGGATGGCCCGGGAACTGGGGCCGATCTTCCGGCGGAAGATATTCGGGCTGGAGATCGTGGTGGTCTCCGGCACCGACCTGGTCGCCGAGCTGGCGGACGAGTCGCGCTTCACCAAGCGCGTCGTGCTCGCCGTGCACAACCTGCGCGACGTCGGCGGCGACGGCCTGTTCACCGCGCACAACCACGAGCCCAACTGGCAGCTCGGCCACGACATCCTCGCGCCCGCGTTCACCCGCGAGGCGATGGAGCGCTACCACCCGGTGATGCTCGCGATAGCGCGGCGGCTGACCGCGGGCTGGGACGCGCACGCCGCCGGCGGCACCGCGGCCGACGTGTCCGCCGACATGACGAAGCTGACCCTGGAGACCATCGCCCACACCGGCTTCGGCTACGACTTCGGCTCCTTCGAACGGACCGAGCAGCACCCCTTCATCGCCGCCATGGTCCGCGCGCTGCGCCACGCCCAGGGCGGCAACGTGCCCCGGCCGCTCAGCCCGGTGAAGAACCGCGGGCGCGGCCGCAGTGGCGCCGCCGACGCCGCGTATCTGGCCGCCGTCGTGGACGAGGTCGTACGGGAGCGCACCGAGCACCCGGACCCCGGCGCGCAGGACCTGCTCGGGCTGATGCTCCACACCCGGCACCCGCGGACCGGGGAGCGGCTGTCGCCGGAGAACATCCGCCACCAGATCATCACGTTCCTGGTCGCGGGGCACGAGACGACGTCGGGCGCGCTGTCCTTCGCGCTGTACTACCTCTCCCGCCACCCCGAGGTGACGGCCCGCGCCCGCGCCGAGGTGGACGAGGTGTGGGGGCCGACGGGAGAGCCGTCGTACCGGCAGGTGAGCAAGCTGCGCTACGTGCGCCGGGTGCTGGACGAGTCGCTGCGGATGTGGCCGACCGCGCCCGCGTTCACCCGCGCCGCCCGTACGGACACGGTGCTGGGCGGCGTGCACCCGATGCGCGCGGGCGCGTGGGCCGTGGTGCTGATCCCGGCGCTGCACCGCGACCCCGCGGCGTGGGGCCCGGACGCGGACCGCTTCGACCCGGACCGCTTCCTGCCGGAGCGGGTGCGGGCCCGCCCTGCGCACGTCTTCAAGCCGTTCGGCACCGGGGAGCGGGCGTGCATCGGGCGGCAGTTCGCGCTGCACGAGGCGACGCTGGTGCTGGGGCTGCTGCTGCGCCGGTACGAGCTGCGCGGCGACCCGGGGTACCGGCTGGAGATCGCCGAGCGGCTCACGCTGATGCCGCGCGGGTTCCGGCTGACGCCGGTGCGCCGCCGGCCCGCCGCGCCCGGGCCACCCTCGGGCGTGCCGGGGGCGGCGGGGGCAACAGGGGCGGCGGGGGCGGCCAGGGCGGCGGGGTCACCGGGCTGACGCCGCTCCCGCGGACTATCCGTCAGCCGCGCCCGATCCGCCGGCGTTGACGCGCTCGTGGTCGGGTTCGGCGGCCCCGCCCCGCGGGGGGGGGGGGGTGGGG